>CAYVQL010000022.1:0-26901 GCA_964454135.1 uncultured Enterobacterales bacterium
GCATTGGGGTCGGGCATTGTGGGCATTGGGGCATTGGGGTGTTGGGGGTGTTGGGGTCAGGATGTCACGATTACTATTTCGTGTTGGTGTTGGGGTCAGGATGTCACGATTACTATTTCGAAGAAAATAAAGGAAATATGGTGAGAAACGACGATGGAGATGTTGGTGAAAACTCGGTCGCCTGGTCGTGGTCGTGGTCGTGGCCGTCTCTCACCGCTCATTTCCACTCGGTCTCGCACCTCCCCGTCCGCTCCTGACCTCCCCTCGAACCCGCACTTCCCCATCCACTTTTCACCTCCACACGGTCTCGTACTTCCCCATCCACATCAGGTTTGAGGGGCGTGGTCGAGTGCGGGTGGAGGGATTGGGATGGAAGTGGAGGTGGGCGTGGATGTGAGGGTGGGGGTGGAGGGGCCGGTGATGCGAGATGGGGAGGGCCTGGACCGATGATGGCCGGCTGGACCTCCAGTCGGTGCCGATCTCGCCCCCGCCCCGCTGGATGTGAGGGCGGTGGCTCGCCCGAAACCGACAGGAGGTCCAGCATGCCTTTCATCACTCCCACCCGCTTCCCCCATCACCGCTTGGCCGCCTATGAGCAGGCGCTGCGGCTGCTGGTGCTCGCCAAGGGGCTCTGCGATCAAGTGCCCGCTGGCTATGCTTCTTTCAAGGACCGCCTGCTGCGGGCGGCCGGTTCTGTCGTCGCCAACACCGGCGAGGGGGCGAAGGGTCGAACACCTGGCGAAAAACGCAATGCCTTCGGGATCGCACGCAAAGAGCTGGGCGAGGCTGCGGCCTGGGCCGAGGTTCTCGCGGTCATGGGGCTGGTCATGAACCCGGATGCGGTAGCGTTCCTGCAGGCAGCTGACCGTGTGGCTGGGCTGCTGACGGGGCTCATCAAGCGCTGGGCCCAGGGCTCGCCCGGGGTCAGGATCTTGCCGGCGGGGCGGTCCTCGCGTGTTCTGTGCTATGCTCGTGAAACGGGAGGAATGTCGTGCTTTTTCTGACCCTCTTCGCCAGCGTATCCTCCGCGGCCACCTGGACCGTGGCCAGCTCGGGTGGGGACTTCACGGCCATCCAGGACGCCATCGACGCGGCCAGCAGCGGGGACGAGATCCAGGTGGCTGCCGGGACCTGGCCCGAAGAGGTGGACACGCTGGGCAAGGACCTGAGCATCGTCGGGGCGGGCAGCGGCAGCACGACCATCGGCCTGACGGGCCTGGTCACCTGCCTGACCGTGGACGGCGGCAGCGTGAGCGTGGAGGGCTTCTCGCTGGGGGCCTGCGATGCGCTGCTGGCGGTGCAGGGCGCCACGCTGGACCTGGCGGACGTCACGCTCTTCGTCAGCGATGACGCTGGGACGGTCAGCGGCAGCGAGTTCAGCTGGTCTGCGGGGACCATGGAGTACCTGGCTGGGGGGCTGGTGCTGAGCGAGAGCGCGTCGGCGTTGAGCGACGTGGAGGTGCTGGGCAATACCAGCAGCACGCCGCTCCTCGATGTGTCCGGGGGCAGCCTGGACTGGAGCGGTGGGGGGCTGGACGGCAACACGGCGGACGACGATCTGCTGGTCTTCGAGGACACGGTAGCCAGCTTCAGCAGCTGGACGGTGCAGAGCAATACTGCGGGTACGAGCACGCTTACGGCTGAAGATAGCGAGCTGTCACTGGATGGCTGCCTGTGGGATCAGAACGACGGGAGTTCCTATGAGCTGAAGCTGACCGGGGGCTCGTTGGCAATGGATGCGATGACGATATCCGACTGTGATGGGAACAAGACACTGTACCTGGATGGTGCGCCGGCATCTCTGGTGGACTGCGAGCTGCTGGATGGCGGAGCCGGCAACGTGATCAGGATGCTGAATGGGGTCGCGCTGGAAACCGACTCCTGCACGATCGAACTCTACGATTCCATATACGGCTCGGCCGGCTGCACGTGGATGTCGACAGATGATGTCATCTCCCGTGGCTACGGCAGTTTCTCCATCGAGCAGATGACGGCTACGGGAACGACCTTCGTGGTCAAACACGGCCTCACAACGACTCCAGGTGTCAGCGTCTCCGAGTCCGGCGAGTTCGTCGATGTCACGGTGGAGGGGTGCAACCTGACCGTCTGCAATGGTATCGTACAGGACAGCGTTATCACAGATGGGAAGCTGAATGTCCGCGGGGATGCTGAGGTCTCCTCCACCAGCCTCACGTCCAGCAGCGGGGGCACCGCTGTCGGTGGCACCGACACGGGCAATGTCCTTCAGGACGTCACCATCACGGGGTATGACATCGTCATCGACGGCGGGGTGAGCTTCATCGACTCGGTGATGACCGGGAACGTGAGCTTCCTGGACGGGAGCAATACCGGGGATCTGGTGCTCCAGGACTGCACGGTCGAGACCAGTGATGTGGGCTTCGTGGTAGCGGATGGCCAGTACGTGGAGCTGTCGGGTGTGGAGTTGACCACGGGATCGGATTCGTTCGGTTTCTACGGGGCAGGGGAGGTGGTGCTCGATTCGACTACGGTCGATTCCGCGGAGGCGGTGTTCCTGGTCGAGAACTACGGAGGAGCGGTGGTCACCGCCGAGGACTGCAGCCTGCAAGCAGACGGGGACGTGTTCGAGGTCATCTCCACGTCCACGACAGTGCAGAACGGTCTCACAGCGACGCTTACGAGCGTGACCGTGGACAGCCAGGGGTCCGGGTTCAGTGGAACGACCATGACCTCTCAGACCTTGGACCTGACCGATGTCCGCATCAGCGCTGCCGACTATGGACTCTACTCTCGGTACAAGCTGCACATCAGCGCGACTGGCTTGAGCATCGATTCGGGCAACACGGGCATCAATGCTAACCAGGGCACCATCGTCCTCGAAGATCTCGACATCTCCCCCGGCGGAGATGGGCTCATGAATTACCTGGGCGGTGCGACGATATCCAACGCGACCATCGACAGTCCCGGCTACGGCGTCGATGTGGGGGGCGGGCTCTACATCTACGACTCGATCATCACAGCCGCCGACTACGCTCTCCATGCCGATTCCACGCTGGAAGCCTACGGCGTCGAGCTCTTGCCCGATCAGGAATGCGCAAGCGGACGCAATACCGTCCTGAACGACGTCACCTGTCAGGGCGCTGGCGGCGACTACCCCCTGCGCATCCGCGGCACCGCCGAGCTCACGGACGTCCTGATCGAAGACGCGGTCACCGCTTCCCCCAGCAGCATCGCCGACGACGCCACCCTGGATATCGTGCGCTTCCGCAACAACAGCGTCACCTCCGGCGCAGGCGCCCTGGAGGTGACCAGCGGCGATTTCGTCGGCACCAACCTCTACTTCGAGGGCAACTCGGGCACAGACGCTGGCGCCCTGCTGCTGTCCAGCTCGGGCAGCGCCTCCTGCGAGGGCTGCATCTTCCGCAACAACGTTGCCACGGCCGGCCCCGGCGCGGTGGCCGACGAGACGGGCGCCACCTGGAGCTGCAGCCTCTTCCAGGAGGACCAGGGCAGCCCCGGCGCCCTGCGGCTGGACGACAGCGCCTCCATCGTGCAGTACACGACCTTCGTGGGTGTCGACAGCTCCAAGGCCAATGGAGCCCTGGAGATCACCGCCGCCTACGCCACCGTGATCAACAACATCCTGTCTTCGGGCGTCTCGGGCTACGGTATCTACGCGCCTTCCACCATGGTCAGTTCGTGGTTGATCTACAACGATGTCTACGGCTTCCCGGCCGGAGAGTACGACGGGGGCATGACTTCGTTGACAGGCAGTAACGGCAATATCGCCAGCGATCCCCTCTTCAACGCCCTCTCTGTCGATGGGGACTACAGCAACGACGACCTGACGCTGGACGTCGCCTCCCCCTGCATCGACGCCGGCTACTACGGCTGGCTGGACGACGACGGCAGCGCCAGCGACATGGGTGCCACATCGCCGGCCTGCATCGAGTTGGACTACGACGGCGACGGCGAGTTGCCTTCCGAGGGCGACTGCGACGACGCCGATGCGGACACCCATACCGAGGCCGGCGAGGCTTGCGACGGGGTGGACAACGACTGCGACGGCGACGTGGACGAGGACGAAGACTCAGAGGGCTCCACCTGGTACGCCGATGCGGATGGCGACGGCTACGGCGACGCCGACCAGAGCCACGTCTCCTGCAACGTGCCCAGCGGCTACGTGGCCGACGATACGGACTGCAACGACAGCGATGCCGCCATCTACCCCGGCGCCAGCGACAACTGCGACGGCGTGGATCAGGACTGCGACGGCGCAGTGGACGAGGACGCCGTCCGCTACCCCTGGTTCGCTGACCTGGACGGCGACGGCTACGGCGATCCCTGGGGCCTCCAATGGGACTGCGTGGCTCCCAGCGGCTACGTGGCCGACAGCACGGACTGCGACGACCAAGACGCGGCCATCAAACCCGGCGCCAGCGAGGTCTGCGACGAGGTGGACAACGACTGCGACGGCGCCATTGACGGCAGCGACAGCGACGTGCTCGACGCCACCACCTGGTATCGCGATGGCGATGGCGACGGTTACGGAGACGCATCGACGGACCGCGTGGCCTGCCAGCAGCCGACCTCCTACGTGGAGGACGCAACGGACTGTCACGACGCGGACGCCAGCATCCATCCTGGTGCCGACGAGTACTGCGGCGGCGTGGACCACGACTGCGATGGCGCAGTGGATGAATCCGACTCGGTCGACGCGAGCACCTGGTATCCGGACGGCGACGGTGATGGCTACGGCACCGTCACGGCGTCGACGAACGCATGCACCCAGCCCAGCGGCTACGTGCGCGGCGCGGGCGACTGCGACGACGCCTCCGCCCTCATACATCCCGCCGCCAGCGAGTCCTGTGACGGCCTGGACAACGACTGCGACGGCGTGACGGACGAGGACAGCGCCACAGACGCCAGCACCTGGTATGGCGACGCCGATGGCGACGGCTACGGGGACGCCAGCACCAGCGACGTCGACTGCTACCAGCCCAAGGGCTACGTGGCCGACGCCACCGACTGCGACGACACCTCCGCGTCGGTCAACCCTGGCGCCAGCGAGCTCTGCGACGAGGTCGACAACGACTGCGACGGCCTGACCGACGCCGCGGACGACGACGTGCTGGACGCCAGCACCTGGCATCCGGACGCCGACGGCGACGGGTATGGCGATGCCGCTGGCGGCGAGGTGGCCTGCAGCCAGCCCGAGGGCGCCGTGCTCGATGGCTCGGACTGCGACGACGCGGACGCCAGCGTCAACCCCGCCGGCGAGGAGGTGCCCTACGACGGCATCGACCAGGACTGCGCGGACGGCGACCTCTGCGATGTCGATGAAGACGGCTACGACCACCCGGACTGCGGCGGCGCCGACTGCGACGACGAGCAAGCCAGCACCTACCCCGACGCCCCGGAGCTGGACGACGGTCTGGACAACGACTGCGATGGCGTGACCGAGGACGACGACAGCGACGGCGACGGGCTCTGCGACGAGGACGAGCAGGCCCTGGGCACCGACCCGCAGGATCCCGACAGCGACGGCGACGGGCTCTCCGACGGCGACGAGGTGGAGTCCGCCGAAGAGCCTCCGGACAGCGACGCCGATGGTGAGATCGACCCGCTGGACGATGACGACGACGGAGACGGCATCGAGACCGCCATCGAGGTGCAGGACTACGACTGGACCGATCCCGGAGACGCCCCGCCCGACACCGACGGCGACGGCCAGCCCGATCACCTGGACGAAGACGCGGACGACGACGGGACGCCCGACGCCGAGGAGGGCACTGCAGACCTGGACTGCGACGGCGTGGCCAACTACATCGACGCCGACGACTTCGACGGCAGCTGCGACTCGGGTATCGCCAGCGGGGAGGGAGACAGCGTCGGCGACTCGGGAGAGGGCAAGGACCAGGGGCGCTGCAGCGGGCTGCCCGTCCCGCAGCGCGGCGCTGGCTGGGCGCTGCTGGCCCTGATCGCCCTGCTGGCGCGCAGGAGGAGCCGCGCGGCCCCGTGAGGCCCCTGCCCCTGGAGTCGTGCCCCGCGCGGCCCCGTCCCGCCCCGCCCGCCAGCCTCCCTCCCCATCACCCAGCGCCATCGCCATATCCGCGAGCTATAAAGGGGGAGCTCTCATCGCACGAGGCGCCCTCCCCCATGCTCCGCTCCCCCTGGTCCTACGCCCCGCTCCCCCTGCTGCTGGCCTCCACCGCCTGGGGGCACGTGCCCCATGATCCCTGCTACTGGGTCGCCATCTCTCCAGGTGAAAAACCGGAATGGGTGACCACCACCCTGCCGGTGCACGTGCGCGATTCCCTGCTCCTGGTGCGCACCTCCGACCAGCAGAACGTGGAGCTGCGCTTCATGATCGCCGATGACGAGGGGATCAAGGGGGCCGCCATGCTGAGTGCCACGCGGCTGGCCCTGGCCACGAACGGCGAGGGTCTGTGGATCAGCGAGGACGTGGGCGACAGCCACAGCGCGCATCCGGATGTGCCCCCGGACGCCGTGCTCAACCAGGTGGTGGCCTCCCCGGACATCCTGGCCGATGGCGTGGCCTTCGTCGCTGGCTCGACCACCACCAAGGCCGCCGTGTTCGGAGGCATCTGGCGCAGCAGCGACAGCGGGGACAGCTGGGAGCTGGTGGCCGATCTGCCCGACCTGGTGCCCTGGGACCTCAAGCTGGCCCCGGACTGGTCCAGCAGCGGCAGGGCCGCCATGGTCACCCGCGAGGGGGTGGTCTTCACCAGCGAGGACTTCGGCCTGACCTGGACCGAACAGGGCGCCCTGCAGGACGGAGTCTACGAGATATCGCCGGGCGCCGGCGATCGCATCTGGCTGGCCACCGATGGCGGCGGGCTCTTCCGCTCCGACGACGGCGGTCAGAGCTTCGAGCCCACCGGCTACGACGCCAAGCCCGTCACCACGGTGGCCGAGTTCCCCGGCGAGCTGGTGATGTTCACCTACAACGACGAGGCGGTCTACGTCTCCCGCGACGGGGGCGAGACCTGGGAGCACAACAACGACGCCATCGAGGACGCCGCGCCCGGCCAGCCCGCCGACGGCGTGCACTACTACGAGCTGGCCATGGACGGCGCTGGCCACTACTGGCTGGCCGCCTGGGAGGGCCTGGTAAAATCCGAGGACGAGGGCGCCACCTGGCAGCACATCGAGACCTACCTGCCCGAGGCCAACCGCGACATCGCCGTGACCCTGCTGGAGAACGACGCCGTGGGCCTGGTGACCTCGGGCTTCGGCGGCGGCTCGGAGCTGGTGGACGAGGCCTTGGGCGTGGCCGCGCCCCTGGCGCTGGACCTGGTGGAGCCCTTCTTCAAGCGCGTGGCCGCCAGCCACTACTGGGACCAGGAGGGCATGGCCATGATCTACCTGCTCACCTGGCTCTGCGTGACCACAGATGGCGACAAGGTCTGGGAGCGCTACGCCGAAGAGGAGATGGGGGACTTCTGGGACCTGGCCGTGGCGCCTTCCTTCCAGGATCAACCCACCATCCTGGCGGCGGGGAACATCGACGTGGGCGGCGGCTGGTGCCTGTCCCCCGACGAGGGGAGCAGCTGGGACTGCTACGCGCCGGAGGTGGAGAGCAACTTCTGCAGCGCAGCTCATATCTCCGACAGCTTCGGCGAAGACGGCTACGCCTGGGTGGCCTGCGGCGACGTGGGCGAGGTGCAGTACAGCGACAACTTCGGCCAGGACTGGAACAAGCTGGGCGAGGCCCAGACGCAGGTCTGGGGCCTGGCGGGCACTCCCGACGGCGAGAAGCTCTTCCTGGCCACCCAGCATGGGCTCTTCCTGTCCGAGTCCGGCGGTTCCATCGAGCCGGCGCACTTCGAGGGCCAGCCGGTCTGGGACGTGGCGGTCTCACCCCAGTGGGACGATGAGCAGGCGGTCTTCGCCATCGTGGCCGGCGATGGCTGGTATCGCAGCCTGGACGGCGGAGAGAAGTGGGAGGTGCTGGATGCGCCCACGGCCGACCCCGTCATGACCGTGGCGCTTTCGCCACTCTTCGCCGAAGACGGCACCCTGGCGGTGGGAGGCTTCGACGGCAACTGGCTCAGCCGTGACCAGGGAGAGACCTGGGTCTACTCCCACGCCCTGGAGCTGATCACCGATTTCCATCCCCTGTGGAGCTTCAGCGAAGGCTGGGTGCAGGAGATGGAGCTGGGCGCCATCAACGAGACGCGCCGCGTCGCGTTCGACGCCGGCGAGGTGGCCACGCTCAGGTTTCGGGGCGTCGGCGTGGACCTGATCTCGGCCACGGGCAGCGAGCCGGGGACCATGAGCGTCACGCTGGACGGAGAGCACCAGGCGGACGTGGATCTGCAGGGCGACATGGCCCATCGCGCGCCCGTGCTTCAGCTGCGCGACCTGGAAGACACCTGGCACAGCCTGGAGGTGACGGTGCAATCGGGCGTGGGGGTGGTGGACTCGGCCATCGTCTGGCGCCAGGACTTCCAGCAGATGACGCTACCCGGGGACACCGCAGAGGAAGAAGAGGAGCCCGACTCGGCTGCGCCCTCCGACTCGGACGAGGCGAAGCCCGGAAGGCGCTGCGGCAACTGCGCCTCGAGCCGCGGCGGCGGTTGGTTGTTGGTCGTTCCTGGTCTGCTGCTGGCTTTCCGGCGTCGCCGGCGCTTGGGGAGGTGCTCTTGATCCTGTCCCTCGCGCTGTGCGCCCTGCCCAGCCTGGCCCACGTGCCGCACCACGTCATCCAGGGGCTGGCGGTCCCCCCCGATCTGTCCGCCAGCGAGTCCTGGTACGCCCTGCACGTGCCCTATGGCGTGCCCGTGCTGCTGCAGAGTCCCGGAGGCGACTACCGGCAGTGGCAGGACATCGGTGGCGCGCCCACGGCGGATGACCTGGTGGCCACCGCGCTGCTGGACGACGGCAGCCTGGTGGTGATCTCCGAGGAGCGCATCTGGTGGTCCACGGATGGAGAGAGCTGGCAGCAGGAGGCTACCCCCGAGATGGCGCTGCAGGTGGTCGGCGGCGAGGCGCTCTGGCTGGGCACCGTCGGCGGGGTCTGGACGGGTCTGCCGGGTCAGGGCTGGGAGGTCTCGCTGGCCGAGGTGGCCGTGACGGTGCTGCGAGATGGGCCCGGGGGCCTGCTGGCCATCGAGGACACAGGCGCCTCTGCCTTCATCCTGGCCCAGGAGGACTGGCAAGAGCTGCCCGCACCGGGCGCCGCGCTGATGTCGGGCGTGGCTGCCGAGGACGCTGTCTACGTGGGCGACGCCGACGGCCTGGTCTGGCGCTGGTCGGACGAGGCCTGGCAAGCCTGTGGGGTCTTGCCGGAGAACACCTCAGGCGAGGAGTCCTACCCCCACGTGACACAGCTGGCGGCCAGCGAGGACTGGCTGCTGGCCCAGGCGGCCTGGGGCGGGCCCTTTGCCAGCGACGACGGCTGCGCCAGCTGGCAGGATCGCCGCTCACCCCTGACGGCCCAGTTCTCCCAGACCACCATCGAAGAGGCCTTCACCGGGCTGTACGCCGCCGGGGATCGCTGGGTGGTGGCGGGCTGGGACTGCATCGGCATGAGCGAGGACGCCGGGCAGAGCTGGGTCCAGGCCTTCATCATGCCCGCCGACTTGACCCGCGGCCTGGCCAGCTCCCCCAACTTCGAGCAGGACGACCAGCTCTACATCGGGGCCAACACGGCCGGCGTCTACCGCACGGCGGACGGCCTGAGGTTCGAGAGCCTGGCGGGCCACCTGACCCACGCCAACATCCAGAAGGTGGGCTTCTACCCGGACGCCAGCAGTACGGATGAGATCTTCGCCATCTCCAACCACGACCTGTGGAGGTCGACGGATGGCGGGTTCGACTGGCTGGAGGGCGGTAGCCCCCACGCCTATGTGCACAACTTCGTGCTCTTCGACGATCCCGGCCGCATCTGGGTCATCGGGCGGGCCTCAGTCGATGGGGGCAGCGAGCTGGTGGAGTCCGTGGATGGCGGAGAGAGCTGGCAGGAGCTGCCCGCGCTGGACGAGGCCCTGGACGGGGCCTCGCCCCACAGCGCCACCCGCGCCCCCGACGGCGGTATCTGCCTGTCCGCGTCCAATCCGACCAGCATCGTCTGCTCGGACCCGGCCATCGAGAGCTGGGAGCGGATCTTCGAGAGCGAGAGCGTGGAACCCGCCGCTATCCTGTCCTGGCCGAGCTCTGCGCCACAGCGGCTGATCTTCGCGGACGACCAGGGGATCCACCTGTCGGATGATGACGGTGACAGCTGGCGCAGCGCGGATCCGCTGCAGCTGGACAGCGTCTACCGGCTGGGCCAGGCGGACGACGGCACCCTGGTCATGGCCACCCGTGGCGCCGAGCTGCTGCGCAGCGACGACGGCGGTGACAGCTGGGAAGAGACGGGCGTGCGCCTGCCCAGCCAGGTCTACGTGCTGGTCTTCCATCCCGACTTCGCGAAGAACGACGTGCTCTGGGCGGGCACCCACGACGGCATCTGCCAGGTGAGCGAGCTGCATTCCGCAGCGGCGAGCTGGGAAGCCTGGGCGCGCTACCAGCTGGTGGACAACGACAGCACCTACATCCGCTACGAAGGCCAGGGCAATATGCTGTCCATGGTGGGAGCGATCATGTCGCAGGTGCAGCCCCTCGCGGAGGGCACCGTGGCCCAGCTCGGGCTACGCGGGAATCAGATCCGCATCCTGGGCCTGTCGGACGGCAAGAGCCAGGTGCGCGTGGAGGTGGATGGCGAGGAGGTCGCCACCCTGGGCGAGCAGGTCCAGGAGATTCCCGGCCAACTGGCGCTGATCTCCGACCTTGGCGAGGGCTACCACCACGTCGTGCTGACGGCCATCAGCGGCGAAGGCGTGCTGCTGGATGCCCTGGAGTCCTGGTACGGCGAGGGCGGGGGGAGCGTGATCCCGGATACCGGAGAGGAGGAGGAGGAGGAGGAAGAACAGGAGCAGGACACCGCCGCCGCGCAGCCGCCGCCGGGTTCTCGCTGCCCGGGCTGCGCCAGCCCGACGCTGGCCGGCGGCCTGGCCTGGCTCGTGGCCAGCCTGGGGCTGTTCGGGCTGCGCCGCAGGCGACGCCACCGGGCTTGAGCCCCCCGTGGTACGATGGGGGCCGGTAGACGCCACGAGAGCCCCATGATCCGCGTCGTCCCTCTGTTGTTCTTGTTCGACCAGGGCCTGGTCGCCTGTGACGGCGACAGGGGGAGCGCCGGCCCGGTCAGCGGGGACAGCGAGCGCCCAGCGCCCGCCATCCAAGTCGAGCCCCTGAGCCTGGAGTTCGCCTCCGATGGAAGGGAGCAGCTGGCTGAGCTGCTCTTGCGCAACAGGGGCCAGGCTGCGCTGATCTGGAGCGCCGAGCTGCAGGACGATGGCGCTGGCATCTTCTTCCTGGACCAGAGCTACCAGGACGCGCAGCTGGAGCCGGGCGCCTCGCTGACGCTCTCCCTGCGCTGCCAGGCCGAGCTGCCGGCGGACGGCCTGCTGCTGGTCCTTAGCGACGATCCCGACCAGCCCGAGCTAGAGGTGGCCTTGCACGCTGGAGGCTTCTGGGCGCGCATCGACGTGCCCGAGGACGAAAGCGGCGTGGAGCAGGGCGAGCCCTTGGAGCTGCAGGGCACGGTCTTCGACGAGCAGCAAAGCGGCGCGCTGCTGGTCAGCTGGGACTCGGACCTGGATGGCCAGCTGGACGAACAGAGCGTGCAGGGCAGCGGACCGTTGAGCTGCAGAACGGCGTCGCTTTCGCTGGGCACGCACAGGGTCCAGCTGCAGGCCGAGCGCGAGGACGGCCAGGTCGCCCTGGACGAGATCAGCCTGCATGTGGGCGTGGCGCCCGCTGTGGAGTTGGTCTGGCCGCCTAGCCACGCCTGGAAGCCCAGCGGTGCCGACTTTCAGTTCCTGGGCCTGGCCGCGGACGATCAGGATCCGCAGGCCCTGAGCGCCACCTGGAGCAGCGACGTGGACGGCCAGCTGGCCGTGACGGCTCCCGATGCCGAAGGGTGGCTGAGCCTGGTCGTGGACGATCTCACGCCGGGCGCGCACGTCGTGACCCTCAGCGTCAGCGACGCCAGCGGCTTGGCGGCCAGCGACCAGGTAGAGCTGGCTGTGGCGGACTGCAACGACAGCAGTGACCAGGACGGCGACGGCTTCAGCCCGGCCCAGGGCGACTGCGACGACCAGGATCCCGGCGCCTACCCGGGCGCGGAGTCCGTGCTGGGCGACCAGCGCGGCAACTGCGATGGCTACCAGGTGATCACCATCGACGGAGAGAACGAGGACGACCGACTCAGCTACTCCTTTGGCCAGACAGGCGACATCAACGGCGATGGGCTGACGGACATGCTGTTGCCCGCCGACCAGTACGATCGCGGCGAGGACCTGGACCAGGGCGCCATCTACCTGCTGCTGGGGCGGGAGCGCTACCAAGCCAGCTACCAGGCGGCCGAGCTCGCTCTGATCACCCCCAGCTTCAGCACCTCGGGCTACGGCAGCAACGCCACGGTGCTGCCCGATCTGGACGGCGACGGCCTGGACGAGGTGGTGGGCAACTGCAAGGGAGATCTCACCTCCACCGTGCTCTTTCTCGGTCGCCAGGAGTGGACCGGCGACGAGGTGGAGGACGTCAAGCTCGAGGGCGCCGGCGAGGACCTGGCCGCGGGCGACTTCGACGGCGACGGCTACGGCGACCTGCTGATGGGCAGCTATCGCTGGGACGTGGGCGCTGCCGAGGACGCCGGCATCGCCGCGTTGACCTACGGAGGTGCCGACCTGGCCGGAGTCTACGACCTTTCCGTCGAGGGCGACGTGGTCTGGCTGGGCGAGATCGCCAACGACCGACTGGGCGAGGCCGTGGCCAACGCCGGCGACGTCGACCAGGACGGCGCTGACGACGTGCTGATCAGCGTCATGAAGGACGACAACGCCGGCGGAGTGGACGCCGGCCTGGTGATGCTCTGCAGCGAGGTGCGCCACCTGGCTGGCGTCAACTACGGCGACGAAGACCACTGGGCCGCCTGGCACGGCGAGGGCCGGGGCCAGCTGGCGGGCAGCTGGGACCTGATGGCCGGCCTGGGCGATGTGACCGGCGATGGCGTGGATGACTTCTCCTTCATCGCCGCGGGCTTCGACGGCGACGAGGATTGGTCGGCGGGCAAGATCTACGGCTTCAGCGGTGCGCAGCTGCAGCCGGGCCTGCACAGCGCGGGCGAGGCCGATTGGTCCTGGGTGGGCGACAGCTACGACGACGCCTTCTCACGGTCGGCTGGCGAGGGCCTGGCCTCGGCAGGGGACCTGGACGGCGACGGCTTGCCGGACATCTTCATCGGAGCCCACGAGAACGACTACAACGGCGAAAAAGCGGGTAAGCTGTGGCTCTTCCATAGCTCGGAGCGTGCCGGTTGGGGCGACGAGGTGGGCCTGTCCACGGCCGATCGCATCTTCTTTGGCGAAGACAGGGGGGATCGCGCGGGGCGCTCCCTGGGCGGTATGGGCGATCTGAACCAGGACGGCAGGGAGGACTTCGCCGTCGGAGCGCGGGACAGGGGCGCGGGCCGAGCCTACGTCTACTTGTCAGGAGAGACCTGCCTGGATTGACCCTTCTCCACCTCGCCGGCGATCTCCCCTCGGAAGCCCTCGATGGTCGAACCGGGGGAAGCTGTTTCATGATAGGCTGCGCGACCCCTTCGAACTGGAGCCGGCGCCGTGAGAGTGCTGCTATTGCAGGCACCGCTTGGCCGCGAGCAGGCGCCGGCCCTGCCCCTGGGCCTGGCCTTCGTGGCCGCTGGCCTGGGGCAGGCCCACCAGCTGCGCATCATGGACGCCAACGTGCACAGCGAGCGCCAGCTGCGCTCAGCCGTGGCCGAGCAGTCGCCCGATGCGGTGGGCATCTCCCTGCGCAACATCGACACCACCAATTCCAGCGATCCCTACTGCTACTTCGCCCACTTCCCTCCCTTCGTGAGTCAGGTGCGCAGCTGGGTCGGCGACGTGCCCATCGTGGCGGGAGGGACGGGCTTCACACTCTTTCCCGCCGAGATCATGGCCCGCGTGCCCGAGCTGGATTTCGGGGTCTGCTCCGAGGGCGAGAACAGCTTCGGCGCCCTGCTGCGGAGCCTGGCGGATCCGGGGCAGGTGGCGGGCATCTGCTACCGGCAGGATGGCGCGCTGCGCTTCACGGAGCCGGTCGCGCCTACGGATCTGGCGCAGCTGCGGCCGCGGTTGGACCTGCTGGACATGGAGCGCTACCGGCGCTTCGACCGCAACTACGGCATCGGCGTGCAGACCAAGCGCGGCTGTGGGCTGGCCTGCACCTACTGCACCTACCGGCTGCTCTCCCAGCCCCTGGCCCTGCGACCGACGGAGCTGGTGGCGGACGAGCTGGAGTGGCTCGTAGGGGAACATGGCATCCGGCAGATCTTCTTCGCCGACTCCATCTTCAACCTGCCCCAGGAGCACGCGGCCGAGATCTGCGAGCAGATCCTGCGAAGGGACCTGAGGTTCACGTGGCGCGCCTACCACCACGAGCGCCACCTGAGCCACGAGTACGTGGCGCTGGCCGTGCGTGCGGGCTGCGGGGAGTTCACGTTCTCGCCGGATGGTTGGTCGGCCCCCAGCCTGGCGCTGCTGGGCAAGGACATCGACAAGGGGGACGTCTTGCGCTGCCTGGAGATCGTCCGTGATGTGCCGGGAGCCCATGCCCACTACAACTTCTTCCTGGGCCTGCCCGGGCAGCGCCTCTCCGAGCTGGCGGGGATCCTGGGATTCTACGCGCGCGCACGGCGTGCCCTGGGGCCGCGCCTGCTGGGCGTGCGTCTGGGGCATGTACGCGTAGAACCGCGCACCGTGCTGCAGCGGCGGCTGGTGGAACAGGGCTTTTTCCCTGCCGATCTACCCCTCTTGCCCGAGAACGACACCGACGTGGCGCGCCTGTTCCAGACCCGCACGGGCAGCCGGCGCATGGACCTGTTCTGCCGCCTGGCGCGGCCGGAGCGTTGGCCCTTGGCACCCCGTCATAGCGAGCCGGGGAGGGGGAAGGACCGGAGCTGAGCGTTGTGCATCATGGCGCGTCTTTGCTCCCATTCGGGCAGAAACGTAGCTTCCACCGAAAACTACTGGCTAAGGTTGCCCCAGCCGAATATTTTCGGACTCAAGGGTAGACACTGGGAGTTCCCTTCTACTACCCTCTACCTGGTTCCAGCCGGAACCGCGCGCTCAACCCCAATCCCGGAGGAGACAAAAAAATGATGAGCCGCACCCTTCTTTTCGCCGCTACGGCGCTGATGACTCTCGCAGTCGCTTGCGACAGCAAGGACACTGCCGACACGGCCGAAGCTGACACCGACGCCGACACTGACACCGATACCGACACCGACGCCGACGCCGACGCCGACCTGAGCGTCTCCTACGCCTGGGCTGGCGACAACCTGGAGATCACCGTCGCCGGTGGCGCCGCGGGCTACTCCGTGGGCCTGGCTGGCCACGCCTGGACCGGTGAGATGTGTGGTGACGGGACCGATCCCGAAGCCTACGGCTACGCCTACTGCCATCCCCTGGCCGCGGCAGGCACCCTGGTGCTGGCCGGTGGCGCTCCCGCCGACGACGTCGACGAGGGCAGCACCACCCTGTACCAGGCCTCCAAGCACGCCACCATCTCCGTGCACGTCGAGGACTCCGCTGGGTCCGTGGCCTGCGCGGCGGACGAGGGCGATGTCTGGGGCGACTGCCCCTAGGAACAACCGCGAACACCTGGGCGGCCGCGCGTAACACCGGGCCGTCCCATCGCGTTGTTCAGCACTGACTAGATCAGTGTTTTTCAAGCCGGCGAGCGAACCTCGCCGGCTTTCTTGCGCCTGGGGGACGGAGAGACCGCTGCGCGGCATCACGGCGCGCTGGCTGCGCCCCCATCCGACGTCGCCGCCGCCGGGCCCTTGGACCGGAAGAGCAGGGCCGCCAATGGCGAGCCGGGCTGGGCCACCAGCTCGGCCATGCGGCGCGGCTCGATCAGCGCCAGGCTGCTGGCCTGCACGGGATAGGTCTCATCGGCCTGAAGGCTGCCGGCACCGCGCTGCACGTAGACGATGCTGGCCTGGGCCGAGGGGGGCAGGCTGATACGGCCGCGCACCAGCAGGCTGGAGATCTGCCCCTGCATGATAGGCAGCACCTCGAGGGCGTAGGGAGCGCTGGAAGAGGAGAGGAAGCTGGCCAGGCTGCTGTCCGGGTCCTGCTGCCAGGGCTGGCCGCCCTTCAGCTGCCTGGGATCGTCTCGCGCCAAGTAGAAGTTGCCGTCGAAGGGCGGTGAGGCGAAGACCAGGTTGCCCTGCATCTGGTCTGCGGAGCCGTTGATCCACTCGTGGCCGCAGAAGGGGGGGGCGTAGAGCAGCGTGCCCACCGAGGGGCTGCGCTGCAGCTGGACCAGCTGACCTTCGGCGCCGTGCAGCTGCCGCACCTGCGGTGCGCCGGACACGATCACCGTGGCCTCTTCGGTGACGCGGTGGATGTGCAGGGGACAGGTCTGCTGGAAGCCGATGACGTGCATGTGCACGGTGGCTTCGGCGGAGCGGAAGTAGGTCTCGGAGCGGTCCGAGGCACCGGGGTGCTGCGCCTGGATGGCGGCCACGCGTTGGGCCAGGTTCAGCACGCGGACGGCGGGCTCGGGCTCGGGTGCGGGTGCCGCGGGGGCGGGTTGCTCTTCGTGGGCCGCCCGGTAGCGCTGGAACATCAGCCCCTGCACGAGCACCACGGCCAGCAGTAGCAGGGTGGCGGCCTGGTAGAAGCGGATCTTGCCAGGGGTGGATTCCATGGACGCAGTGTATCCCGGAGACAGCTATCACTCGCCCAGCAAGGCGCGCGTGAGCCGCGCCTCTTCCCCCTGCAGCTGGCCGTTCTCCAGTAGCTGCCGCAAGGCCTCTCCAGAAGCGATGCGACCGCCCAGGTAGGCGCGCAGGTGGGCCTGCGCGGCGCAGTCCAGGTCTTCTGTGGCCTCACAGGCCTGGGCGTGCAGGGCGTGCACCAGGGGGGGCGTGTCCATGCCCAGCTGCTGCACGAGCCAGGCGGCCTCTTGCGCGGCCTCGTCCGCCAGGCCCGATGCCAGCAGGATCTGCAGGCGCGCGCTGGCCACGCTGGGGTTGGTTCGCTCTGCGTGGTCCAGCTGTTCCAGGGCGTCTCGGGCACGGCCCTGGCGAATGGCCAGCAGTCCCCGCAGCCAGGGCAGTTGGGGGCTGTCTGGGTGCGCCAGCGCGGCCTGCTCCAGGTAGCTGGCTGCCCGGTCCGGGTCGGGGGCGCCGCATTCCAGCGCCAGCAGAGCGCCCAGGCGCGCCATGTGGTGACTGGCAGGGGCCTGGGCCAGGATGGCGTCGATGCGCGCCAGGCGCTGGGCGCGATCACTGCGGGCCAGGCAGGCCTCGAGGGCCTCCAGGGGAGCGGCGCAGGCTGCAGGATCCGGCTCGGCTGGGGTCTGGGGCAGGAAGAGCACGTCGCGCTGGCCGGCCCAGACCGGACTCCAGCCCTGGGCCAGGCCCTGGCAGAGGGGTGTGCCGCGCGGAACCAGGGCCGCCGAAAAACCCAGCGCGCGGTGCATGCGCATGAAGGCGGCTGGTTCCTGCAGCGCCTGCAGGTAGCTGTGGAGGTGTTGGGCGTCGAAGTGCGTGGGCGTGCGGCCGTCGATGTACACGCGGGCCTGCCCCTGCAGGCGCCAGCCCAGGTAGCCCCCGGCGGCGTAGCTGGTGAAGAGCAGGCCCTGGCTGCCCTGCGACTCCAGCAGCTGGGCGGCCCCTTCAGGGACGTAGTCGGGATCGGCGCCCAGGCCCGGCCCGGGATGCTGGGGGCCGATGTCGTAGGCTGCCAGGCAAGTGGCCAGCAGCAGCAGGAGCGGGCCGAACCAGCGCCTGGCGCGCAGCGTGGCACTGCGCAGGGCCACGGCGGCCAGGGGCAGCGCCAGGATGGCCGCGGCGGCCTCGAAGCGTGTGGCCGTGCAGGCCAGGGCCAGGGCCAGCAGGGCGCTGGCCAGGGCTCCCCGGTGCAACCTACGCTGCAGCAGGGCGCCCAGCGCCCCCAGCAAGAGCAGCGCCTCCAGCACCCAGAGCCCGCGGTTGCCCATGGCGCTGTGGGTCAGGGGCGGCCACCAAGCCGCCACCGGCGTGGGCTGCATGTCCAGGATCAGGCTGGCAGCCTCCGTGCCCGCGTGGCCCGTCACCTGGTGCAAGATGGTGGGCCCGAAGGGTCCGGCCAGGGGCAGCAGGGCGGCCAGGCCCAGGGGCAGCAGCACCCAGGTGCGCCGCGTGCGGAGCAGGCGCCAGGGGATGCAGACCGCCACCAGGGCGGGCGCCAGGACCATGGAGCTGTGGCACTGGGTCCAGAGCGCCAGCAGCAGCAGCGCCAGCGACAGCCGCGTCCAGCGCGCAGCGCCAGCAGCCCTGAAGCCTGTCCAGCAGAGCCAGAGACAGCTGGGCAGGAAGAGCAGGAAGAGAACCTGCGGGCGGGTGACGAGGCGTGGCCAGCAGGCCGTGTAGGCGGCCAGGGTCAGCGCGGCGCAGGCCAGCGGTGCCGGACGGGCCAGCACCGCCCGCACCAGGGCCCAGCAGGCCAGGGCGCTGCCGCCCGCCAAAAGGGCTGCCAGCAGCACCATGCCGGGAAGGCCCCAGGCCTGGTGCGCCAGGTGCAGCGCGGCGTCGAAGAGCCACTCCGGATCGGTGTAGACCGCATCGACGAAGGGGCCGGTGGGATCGGGGAAGGAGCGCGCCGTCGCGGAGCGGACGGCCCCACCCATGGACAGGTGCCACCAGCTGTCGTAGGCCTGGATGGGACGCACAGCCAGCAGAGCGGCCAGCAGCGCCAGGCCCAGGGCCGGGGCCCACTCCGACAGGCGCTTCAGATCTGGAATTCCACCAGCCAGGTCCCTTCCTCCCGGGTGAGCTTGATAGGCACGCCGGCCTTCTCGAAGACGCGCACCATGGCCTTGTTGCGCAGCAGCACCTCGGCGAAGCAGCCCTCGATGCCCTGCTCTCGCGCGTGGCGGATCAGGCTGTGCAGGATGGTCGTGCCGACGCCGCGGTTGTGGAAGGCGTCGGCGGTGATGAAGGCCACCTCGGCCTGGTTGCTGCGGGCGTAGCGCAGGTACTGACCCATGGCCACCAGCTCGCCCTCGCGGGATCGGGTTCCCAGAAAGGCCAGCAGGGTCATGCGGTCGGCGTAGTCCACGTTGACGTATTCCTGGACCCGGCTGTGGTTCATGGCCTTCAGCTCGCCGTGGAAGCGGTAGTAGATGGACTTGTCGTCGAGCTGGTAGATGAAGGCCTGCACGGCGCGCTCGTCCTGGGGCCGCGCGGGTCGGAGGTGCAGATCGAGATCGCCGAGCTGGGTCTGGGACTCCATGTTTTCGGGGTAGATCGAGCTGTTGGGTGGAGGCAGCATCTGGTCCTGGTGGACGTAGCGCTGCTGCTTGGCGGCGGCCATCAGCTCGTCGCGGAAGCGGGGGTGGGCGATGTTGATCAGGGCGATGGCGCGCTCGCGGATGGGCTTGCCGTGCAGGGCGGCGATGCCGTACTCGGTGACCACGTAGTGCACCTCGGCCCGGCTGGAGAAGACCCCCGCGCCGGGATCCAGGAACATCTTGATGTTGGAGGTGCGCCCGTCGGGGCTGGTGGAGGGCAGCACGACGATGGGTTTGCCGCGCCGCGAGGCAGCCGCGCCCCTGATGAAGTCGCCGCGACCGCCGAAGCCGCCGTAGAAGGCCCCCCCCGTGGACTCGTCAGAGACCTGGCCCGTCAGGTCCACCTGGGCCACGCGGATGATGGAGACCATGCGCGGCTCGGCGGCTATTTTGAAGGGATCGTTCACCTCTTCCACGGTGTGGATCTCCACCTGGGGGTTCTCGTGGACGAACTCGTACAGGCGCTGGCTGCCAAAGCAGCGGCAGGCCACGCTCTTGCCGCGGTGGCGCTGCTTGCGCTGGTTGGTGACCACGCCGGCGCGCATCATCTCCATCATGCAGTCGGTGAAGTGCTCGGTGTGCAAGCCGAGATCCTGGCGCTGCTCCTCGATCAGGGTGCGGGCGATGGCGGCTGAGACGGCGTTGTGGCCCAGGCGCAGCACGGCCCCGTCCTCGATCAGCTTGACGCAGTGGTAGGCGATGAGCATGGAGGCGTCGTCCAGCGTGGGCGTCTCCAGCTGGGGCAGGGGGTGTTCCGCCTCCACGAAGGCGTGGATCTCGTCCACGTGCAGCATGGAGTTGCCGAAGGTGCGCGGCATGCGCGGGTTGACCTGGGCCGCCACGTAGCGGGCGTGGGTCAGGGCGTGGCGCGTGATGCCCACCGTGATGCCCATGCTGCAGTAGCCGGTCTCGTCAGGGGGGGAGACCTGCAGCAGCACCACGTCCACGGGGATGCGACCGTTGGCGAAGAGGGAGGGCAGCTGGGAGCTGGCCACGGGCGTGTAGTCGGCGCGCCCCTCTTGCACGGCGTCGCGGATGCCCGGGCAGATGTGGAAGGTGTGATGGCGGAAGTTGGCCTGCTGGTCGGAGGCGGCCGAGGGCACCACGCCCAGGGTGCGCCCCTGGATGATCTCGATGTCCGACAAGCGCTGCCCCAGCTTGAAGAGGGCGTCCAGCAGGACCTGGGGCCGCCCGCAGCCCGAACCCACGAAGACGCGGCTGCCGGAGCGGATGCGCTTCAGCGCGCCCACCACCGTGGTCTTGCGCGCTTCGTAGCGCTCGCTCCAGGCGCTGCGCTTCATGGCTGTCCAGCTCCCAGCGCCTGCTGGATCTTGTCCAGCAGCAGCATGGGGTCGATGGGCTTGGGCAGGAAGAAGCTGGCGCCGGCCTCCAGGCCCCGGCGCCGGTCGGCCTCGCCGCTCTTGGCGGTCAGCATGATGATGGGCACGTCCTGGTAGGCCTCCATGCGGCGCAGTGCGCGGCAGACGTCGAAGCCCTGCATGCCCGGCATGATGACATCCAGCACCACCAGGTCGAACTGGGTGGCGGCCGCCTTGTTCAGACCGTCCTGACCGCTGCAGGCGGTCTCCACCTCGTAGCCCTCGGCATTCATCAGTTCGCCCATGGCTATCAGGACGAGCTCGTCGTCGTCGGTCAGCAGGATGTGTTTCGACATGGTCTCTACTCCCTATGGCGCCTCGGAATCGTGGGCGCTGTCTTGGCCGGTTTCTCGCGCGATCTCTTCCGTGGACAGGACTTCGATGGTGGGCAGCACGATGCGGATGCTCGTGCCGCCCTGGCGGTTCCTGGTGGCCTCGATGATGCCACCGTGCTCTTCGATGATGCCGTAGCAGATGGACAGGCCCAGGCCCGTGCCCTTGCCCGCCTCCTTGGTGGTGAAGAAGGGCTCGAAGATCTTGTCGCGTACCTCGGCGGGGATGCCTGGGCCCGTGTCGGAGATGACGATCTCCACGCCCTGCTCGCAGCGCGCCGAGCGGATGTGCAGCTGGCGGCGCTCCAACCCCTCCATGGCATCGCGCGCATTGGCGATGATGTCCAGGAAGACCTGCTCCAGGTGGTTGGCGTCGCCCAGCACGGCGGGCAGGTCCTCTTCCAGATCCTGCTGAATCTCGATCTGCATGTTCAGCAGCTGCTGCCCGGTGATCACCAGGGCGTTGCGGATGGGCCGGTTGACCTCCAGCGGCTCGCGACGCATCTCGGACTGGCGTGAGAACTCCCGCAGGTGGTCCACGATGCGGGCGATGCGCGTGTTGCAGCGCTGCAGCACGCCGATACGGGACTTGTTGGGGCAGTCGTCCTTGCAGGTGGAGCGGTCCATCACGTGCAGGATGGTGGTGGAGGCCATCAAGGGGTTGTTCACCTCGTGGGCCACGCCCGAGACCAGGTCGCCCAGGGCGCGCAGCTTCATGGTCTGCACCAGGTCGGCCTGGGCGCGCTTGAGGTCGGCCTCCAGCTTCCTCTGCTTGGTGAGGTCGGCGAAGATGCCCAGCGTGCCGACGATCTCGCCCGAGGCGTCGCGCAGGATGGTGGCCGAGGTGCGGATGGGGATGCGGTGCTCGACTCCCAGCAGCTCCATCTCGAAGCTGCCGATGGCGCCCGAGCGGCTCAGAGCCGACATGACGTTGCGCGCCTGCTCCTTGCCGTCTGGGTAGAACTGCCAGATGCGCTTGCCGATCACCTCGCTGCGCGGCGTGCCCACGATGCGCTCGAAGCCCTTGTTGACGAAGGTGACCGAACCGTGCACGTCGGTCGTCACGATGCCGTCCACGGTGCTCTCCACCAGCCGGCGGTACTTCTCCATGGACTCGCGCAGCGCCTCGGTGTGCACCCAGACCTTCTTCTCCAGGTTCTCGGTCTTGTCGCGCACCTCGTCGGCCATGGCGTTCAGGGCGCGCGCCAGGGCGCCGAACTCGTCGGCCGCGTCCCAGGGCACCCGGGATCTCAGGTCGCCGGCTGCCATCTGGGCTGCCATCTGGGAGATCTGGTCCAGGGGGCGGGTGATCAAGCGGTTCATGGCCAGGGTCAGGGCCGCCACCAGCAACAGGCTGGCCAGGGCCACCAGTGCCAGGTAGTGCTCGATGCGCTCCAGGGAGCTGTAGATCTCCTCTTCGTAGCTACCCGCGGCCAGGATCCAGTCCCACTCGGGAAGATAGGCGAACTTGAGGATCTTGACCCGCGGGGGCTCGCCCCCCGAGGCCCAGGGGTAGCGGATGGTGCCCAGCTGGCCCGGCTGCAGCTGCCTGGCCTGCTCGCTGATGGCCTGGATGAAGGCGAAGCCCTCGGAGTCGCGGCTGTCCAGGATGTTCTCGCCTTCTCGCTCCGGGTGCACCTGCAGGTTGCCGGCGCTGTCCATGGCGTAGGCGTAGCCGCTGCGCCCCACGCGGAAGCTGCGGATCAGCTCCTTGGCCTCGGGGCTGGGGCGTGCCGCGCCGCCCGCCGCGCTCTGCTGACAGAGCTGGTACAGGTGGGTGACGATGTTGGAGAGCTCCAGCTCGGCGGAGGTCCGCAGATCCACGCTCAGCCGATGCTGCGCCACCATGCCGCCCCCCAGCAGGGGCAGCAGCAGCAGGCAGAAGGTCAGTGCCAGCTTGCTGCGGATCCGCA
Source organism: uncultured Enterobacterales bacterium (assembly GCA_964454135.1). Taxonomy (GTDB): domain Bacteria; phylum Myxococcota_A; class UBA796; order UBA796; family JAFGLY01; genus CAYVQL01. Next base: position 23,020 of record CAYVQL010000022.1, read on the forward strand.
GGTCTTGGAAGCGCATCAGGGCCTCTGCGCGCCCAGCAGCGGAAAGACGCTCTCCCACAGCTGGGCCACGACGCGGTCGGCCTCGGCCTGGGCCCGTTCCTTGGGTTCGCCGCGCGTCAGGATGGGGGGATCCTCCAGCCCGCCCATGCCGCCGAACATGCGACCGCCGATCAGGCCGGCGTACTCGTCTACCGGCTCGATCTCGCACATCTCGGCCCAGCCCAGGGTCCAGCACTTGGCCGTGCGGAATACGTCGTAGCCGCCGCCGCCCACGGCCACCAGCTTGGGCGAGATGCGGCAGAGCTCCTTCATCACGGCGCGGTAGCCGTTGTTGGTCAGCCGCAGGTGGGTCAGGGGATCCGACAGCTGGGTGTCGGCGCCGGCCTCCACCAACACCAGGTCGGGCTGGAAGGCCTGCAGCAGCGGCGGGACCACGCGCTTGAAAGCGCCCAGGTAGACCTCGTCGTCGGTCTGTTCCAGCAGGGGCAGGTTGACGTTGTAGCCGCGGCCCTTGCCAGCACCGATCTCGGTCTCGGAGCCGCCCCAGGGGTAGAGCGTGCTGCCGCTCTCGTGCAGGGAGATCACCAGCACGCGGTCTTCATCGTAGAAGGGCTCCTGCACGCCGTTGCAGTGGTGGGCGTCGATGTCCACGAAGGCCACCCGCAGGCCGCGCTCCAGCATGCGCGCGATGGCCACGCCCACGTCGCTGACGTAGCAGAAGCCCTCGGCGTGGTCCGGGTAGGCGTGGTGGAAGCCGCCCACCAGGTTGAAGGCGCGCGCCACCTGGCCCTCGAGCACCATGTCCACGGCACGCAGGGTGGCGCCGGTGGCCAACAGGCAGAACTCGTACATACCCAGCAAGACCGGGCAATCGTCGGTGCCGATGCCGCGCTCCAGCATCTCCAGGCCGTACTCGCCACGGCTGGCGCGTTCCAGGATGCGCAGGTAGGCCGGCTCGTGGAAGAGCTCGAGCAGCGCCGGGTCGCAGGGCTTGGGCTCCTCTTCGACGATGCCCTGCTCCCAGGCCAGGCCGTAGCGCTGGCAGAGCTCGGAGGTGTTGCGCGCCCGCATGGGCTTGAAGGGGTGGTCGTCCCCGTAGTCGAAGGACGTGAGCTCGTGGGAATAGAGCAACGCTGCGCTGGTCATGCCATCTCCGCCCGGACCGCAGAGATGAAGCGGCGGGATAGTATGGCCGTAACGCGGGTCATCCCGCCCGGGCACAGGAGTGAGGCTGGAGGCGGTCATGAGCGGCGATTCCGACGGCATCCCAGCGCAGGAGGGGCCTGGCGAGCTGCGCAGGAGGCTCGGGTTCTGGCTGGGTATCGGCTTGTTCGCCCTGGTCTGGGCCCTGCCCGCGCCCGAGGGCATGCAGCCCGTGGCCCAGCGCATGGCGGCCACCGTGGCCTTGATGGGCTGCTGGTGGGTAGGCGAGTCGCTGCCCCTGGGCGTGACCGCCCTCGTACCCCTGGTGGCCTTCCCCCTGCTGGGCATCATGCCCTGCAAGAGCGTGGCGCCCAACTACGCCAACCACTTCGTCTTCCTGCTGCTGGGCGGCTTCTTCATCGCCCTGGCCATGCAACGCTGGGAGCTGCACCGCCGCATCGCCCTGTGGATCATCCGCCTGGTGGGCACCAGCGGCCCGCGCCTGGTGCTGGGCTTCATGGTGGCCACCGCTTTTCTGTCCATGTGGATCTCCAACAGCGCCACCACCATGATGATGATGCCCATCGGCCTGGGGCTGGTGATGAAGGTGGAGGAGCTGCAGGGGCGCCAGCCCGGCCCGGCCGCGCTGCGCTTCGGCGCCTGCCTGATGCTGGGCATCGCGTATGCCGCCAATATCGGCGGCGTGGGCACCCTGGTGGGCACCTTCCCCAACCTGGTCTTCGCCGGCATGCTGGCGGAGCACTTCCCGGGGGCGCCTGAGATCAGCTTCGTGGACTGGCTGAAGCTGGGCCTGCCCTTCGTGTTGATCTTCGTGCCCCTGATGTGGCTCTACCTGGTGGGGCTGGCGCTGCCGGTGCGGGGCCAGGTGGTGCCCGACGCCGAGGCCATGATCGCCGACGAGATCCGGCAGTTGGGCCCCATGAGCCAGGCCGAGAAGCTGGTGGCCGGGGTCTTCGCCACTACGGCCCTGCTGTGGATCTTCCGCAGCGACATCGACCTGGGCGTGCTGCGCATCCCGGGCTGGGCTGGGCTGCTGGGCCTGCACAAGTACGTCAACGACGCCACCGTGGCCATGGCCATGGGCATCCTGTGCTTCGTGCTGCCTGTGGATCGCGCCCGCGGCGTGATGCTGCTGGACTGGGAGCACGGCAAGCGCGCCCCCTGGGGCATCCTGCTGCTCTTCGGGGGCGGCTTCGCCATCGCCGCCGGCTTCACCGAGTCGGGCCTGACCCACTGGGTGGGCGATCAGCTGGGCGCCCTGCAAGGAGTGCCTGTGCTACTGGTGATGCTGGTCGTGGCCCTGACCATGACCTTCCTGACCGAGATGACCTCGAACACGGCCACCACCACCATGATGCTGCCGATCCTGGCGGCCACGGCCCTGGCCCTGAAGGCCAACCCGCTGGCCCTGATGCTGCCGGCGACTTTTTCGGCCTCTTGCGCCTTCATGCTGCCCATCGGCACGCCGCCCAACGCCATCGTCTTCGCCAGCGGGCGCGTCAGCCTGCTGCAGATGGGGCGCGCTGGCCTGTGGCTCAACCTGATAGGCGCCGTGGCAGTCACGGGCTTTCTGTACTTCTGGATGCCCCTGGTCCTGGGTGGCGCGGCGGGGGAGCTGCCGGGCTGGGTGGCTCAGTAGAACCTGGACCTGGCTACAGCAGCGGTCCGGCGCTCAGCAGGTCGGGGTGGGCCTGCCAGAGCCAGGCGCGCAGGCTCAGCTGGAGGCCCAAGGCGTAGGCCTGCGCGGGCGTGACGTTCCTCTTTTTCAGTCGCCAGAGGCCGGTTTTGGAGCAGCCCAGCAGCGCGCGCAGCTCTCGGACCGAGAGCTGCCCCGCGGCGAGCTGCGCCAGGGTCGCCGAGGCCGCGAGCGCTTCGTTGGAGCTGCCCGCGAGGGAGCCGAGGCCGAATGCGCCAGCGGCTGCGTCGCAGGCGTCGATCAGCTGCACCGAGGGAAGCAGGTCTGCAGGCGGACGGGGACGGTCGGGCAGTTGCGGCGGCCATAGATGGGGCAGCAGATCATCCCTGGTGAGTCGAGGCAGAAATTCGCGCACGCGGCGCAGGCTGTCGGTGGGGAAGTTGCGCATGCCGAGGAGCTCTGGGAGGCTGCTGGCGTCGAGGAAGGGATCACTGCGCACGCCGTGGCGATTTCGCTGGTTCAAGCCGTAGTGGAATGTGTTCACCAGGTGGTGCTGGTCCCTCAGGGGCTTGATATGCGGGCGGGCGAAGCGGACCGGGATGCGCAAGGAGCGGCGCAGCGATTCGGTCAGACGCTGAGTGAGCCGACCCAGGCGCTCGGGTGGATCGGTGACCTCCACGTGAAGGTGCGTGTCGGCCGCCCCGAAGCAGAGGAGTTGGCAGTCTTCACATACGCGGTAGACGGACCTGGCCAGCGTTCTTCGCTTGGCGGCGCTGGGCGCGATGACGCGATCGTCTTCGAGGCGGAACATCAAATGGAATCCGAGCTCATGCATGCTGGGTAGCCGAGCAAGATCCGAGCCAACGGGCCGTCATGGTGAAAAGCCTCCTTTCGGCTGGTCGAACGATGAAGAGCGTCGAAGAGCGTCGAAAAAGCGTCGAAACTTCGTCGCTCCCGGACACAGGTTCCGGATCTGGCCTCAGTGCGCCGCACTGCCCCCGGATCCGGAACCATCGAGCCCGGAACCGTTCCGGATCTGGCCTCAGTGCGCCGCACTGCCCCCGGATCCGGAACCATCGAGC
>CAYVQL010000022.1:27001-53933 GCA_964454135.1 uncultured Enterobacterales bacterium
CCGGAACCGTTCCGGATCTGTATGCGCGGGCCCGCGCTCCGCCTCGGCCATGTGATCGACAGACCTAGGCGCCGCCCTCGCCCATAGGGCTGCACCAAACGCAAAAACGCCCGCCACCGGAGCGAGCTCCGGCGGTCAGGCGCTGTCAGCAGGTCTGAGCCGAGTGGCTAGATCTTGCCGATCAGGAAGATGGCGGTCAGGAAGGCGAAGATCACCAGCGACTCGGGAAAGGCCAGGGCCATCAGCATGGCGATCTGGACCTTGCCACCGGCCTGCGGGTTGCGAGCGATGCCCTCTACGGCCTTGCCGGCCAGCAGACCCTGGGCCAGTCCGGCGCCCAGGACTGCGAAGGCCATGGCCAGACCGGCAGCCAGGCCGACCATGCCCTTCCAGCTTTCGGGATCGGCGGCGGCGGCGGCCCCGCCGTCGGCAAGGGCGGCGGTGGAGAAGAGTGCGACCGCGGCCAGCGCGGGCAGCATCAGAGCTTTCGAGTTCATCGTTCCTCCAAAGTGAGAATGGAAATCCAAGAAGAGAAGAGGGGGTGCGCTAGTGCTCGTCGGTACCGATGGCCAGCGCGATGTAGACGGAGGACAGCAGCGTGAAGACCAGCGCCTGGATGAATGAGACGAACATGCCCAGGCCCAGGAAGGGGATGGGCACGCCGAAGGGGACCAGGTCGCTCATCACGGTGAAGACGGTGTGATCGCCGAAGAGGTTGCCGCCCAGGCGCAGGCTCAACGAGAGGGGCCGCACCATGAAGCTGATGGACTCGACGATCAGGAAGAACCAGGCCAGGGGCAGCAGTGGGCCCATCATATGCCTTAGGTAGGCCCAGACGCCGTTGCGGATCATGCCCACGGCGTTGAAGAGCACGAAGATGGTCAGACCCATGGCGAAGTTGTTGCTCATATTGGCCGTGGCGGGCTGGAAGCCGGGGACCAGCGAGAGCAGGTTGTTGAACAGGATGTAGAGGAAGAGCCCGGCCAGGAAGGGGAAGAAGCGCCGCGCGTCTTTGTGGCCCAACACCGACGTGAAGAGATCCAGCAAGGCCGTGGAGACGATCTCCATCAAGTTGCGCGGCGTGGCGCCGGCGTCGGGTACCAGGCCTTCCAGGCCGTGTTTCGCGCGGGCGCTATCCAGGCCCTTGCGCGCCAACAGCGCCAGCCCGATCAGGACCAGACAGACCGTGCTGGCACTGAAGAAGACGTGTGCGTCCTGGCGGTACTCCTCGCCCAGGAAGGGGAAGATGGAGCCGTCCTTGATAGGCGGGATGAGATGGAACCAGCTGAAGTGCGCGCCCAAGGTTCAGCGCTCCTGGACAGGGGTTCTGAGGTCGCGGAAAAAAGTGAAGAAGGCCAGCAGGGACATGCCCGCCACCACTGAGCTGGCGCCGCAGAGAAGGGCCACGGGCGAAAAGCGCTGGGCCAACAGCCACAGCAGGGCCAGCACGGCCAGCAGGCGGGGCAAGGAGAGCAGGCCGGCGAGAATGGCCCGTACCTGCCCCTGGCCTTGCGGGGCGGTCTGGGCGGCGCTGGCCTGGCGCCGCGTCAATCCCCCGAGCACGACGAAATCGGCCAGCACCAAGGCCCCTGCAAGCAGGATTCCCAGGGCAAACACGACGTCGACCAGCAGCCACCCCAGCAGCGCCGAAAAAAGGGCGACGGAGGTTGCGCTAATCAGCGTCTGGCGGGGTTGAATCATCGTGTTTCGAAGTGGGCTCATCTGGCGGCGCGAATACCCGGATCAGGCGGTACATTCCAGCGGCGAAGCCGGCAAAGGTGAGGAGGATCAGGAAGAGCGGTGCGCAGTGGAGGTACTCGTCCGCCTTCAACCCCCCAAGCGCTCCCAGGGCGGTAGCGACGGCCATCTCCAGAACCATGGATGATGCGGTGTAGGCCTGGCGCAGGAAACTCGGTGGAGGCATCGGCTTAGCCGGTCCTATCATGCCCCCTGTGGGGGATCTACCCCCCCAGCGCGCCCAGATTGGCGGTCATGCCGGCGCCGAGGAAGGGGCCGCGCTGATCGATGTCCCAGCCCACGGCGGCGTCGAGCACCAGGATGTCGGTCACGCGCCAGTGAAGGCCGGTATCCAGCATCCAGCCGCTGAAACCCGCCCAGACCGTGGTGCCCACCTCGCCGTAGGCCCGCAGGTTGCTGCCCAGCGGGCCCCCCACGGCGAACATCAGGGGTACGCCGATGAAAGAGAGGCCCTGGTTGCCAGCAGCCTGCATATCCAGGCCGGCGTTGAGCTGGAAGAAGATGCGCTCGAGGTCCGAGGTGAACAGCGCCCGCAGGCTGCCGAGCCAGCGCTCCTCTTCAGTTACGGGCAGGCTGGATCCCAGCAGGATGGCCAGGCCATGCTCGGATTGGCGCAGCAGGCCGATCTTTCCGGCCAGGAAGAGGTGGGGCTGTCGCTGGTCGATGCCGGCCATGTCGAAACAGATGCGCGGTTCGAAGACATCGCCGATGCCCAGCTTCATCTTGGCGGGCATCGAAAAGGCCTGCTGCCAGTGCCCCCCCACCTCCAACTCCAGGTGGCGCGCGGGCACCAGGAAGGCCGAGTCGGAGAGCGTGGGTCTGTCAGGCGTGGGGGAGGCGGCCAAGGCGGCCCCCAGCGCGAGGAGGGGGAACAGGGCTGCGGGCATGGGGGTCTGCCTGGGAGGGTGTGCCGACGGTGCCGGTTCGTGTTTTCATAGAGATGGTACCATTGTTTTCATGTGGATACAACCTTTTGCCCTTGACGCGGCAAGGGTTCTCCTCCCTCAGCACCGGCCATTCCTTCCGCTGCGCGCCCCCGGGCTCAATCCCTCGTTGTGAGAAACGGAGGAGGAGGGTTATCATCCCATGTGCGCGCAGCGCGGGCCCCAGAGACGAGAGGCGACGAAATGAAGCGTGGCGAAGGCTATAGCGGCGTCCGTCGCCTGGTTTTTGGGCTGGCATCGCTGGTGTTGGCCTGCCTGCTTCCGGGCCGGGCCCTGGCCATCCAGACGGTGGTGGTGCTGGATCTGGACGGCTACGGCGTCTCCTACGAGACCACGGAGGTCATGAGCCAGGGATTGCGGGATGGCTTCCTCGAAGAGGGCACCTTCGATCCCCTGTCGGCCTACGACATCACTGAGGGGCTCTCCGCCGGGCAGCAGCAGAACATCACGACCGCGCGCACGCGGCTGGCTGAAGCCCGCAAGCAGATGGAGGCAGGCAGCAACGTCGCTGCTCTGCGTACGATGGCCGAGGTGCTGTCCATCCACGAAGAGGCCTGGTCCTGGGTGGGCCGGCGCTCCGAGCTGGCGGATGTCCACTACTACATCGCCGTCGCCATGGCCGCTTCCGGGCGCAAGGCCGACGCCGTCGCGCACCTGGTGGAGGCCTTCCATCTCTTCCCGGCCTACGACAGCGAGCGGGCCGTGAACCCCCCCGCCAGCATGGCTCGCCTCTTCGTCGACGCCTACAACCAGCTGGACCAGGGGGAACGGCGCAGCATCCCCGGCGCCCAGATAGCCACTATCGGGGACAAGCTGGGCGCGCGCTACGTGGTCACTGGCTACGTAGTGGAAGACGGTACGGTGCACGCCAGCCTGTTCCAGGACGGGCGCCTGATCAACGAGACCACCGAGTACGCCGAAGAGCTGCCGCTCTATCCCGGCGATCCTCTCTTCCTGGATATCGCCACCCACCTGGTGGGGGGTTTCTCGGAGCCCCAGCCGGCGCCAGTGGTGGTGCCCAGCTACAGCAGCTCGGGGCCCAGCGAGTTCGAGGATTTCCACGACATCCCCTCGGTGGAGCCGCTGGAGCAGACCCCGAGCAGCTCCAGCACGCTGATCACCGACCACGGCAGCGACTACAGCTCCTCCCGCAGCCCTCGACGGGGGCGTCGGAGCAGGGCGGAGATCCACACCGACCGTGACCCCGTCACTGAGCAGTGGTGGTTCTGGACTTCCATCAGCGCGGTCGTGGTGGGCGGAGGGGTGGGCTTGTACTTCGCACTACGCCCCGACCCGGTCGAGGAAGAGCCCATCGTGGAAGAGGGTGACAGCTACACGATCGCGTTGGATCCCTCTGGTCTTTAGCAGCCCGGGCGCAGTCCCAGGTTGCGAGGGTTCGGACCGGCCCGGTGATTTCGGCGCCGAATCGGATACAGTGCTCTCTGCCCGCTGCCTCGGCGTCAGCTCTCCTTGACATGGCGCCCTCGGCGTGGATTGATCCACCCACTGGCAGCACCCGTCCTGGTGGCCTGAATTCCCATCCGAACCCCCAAGAGAACATGAAGCACCTGCTGCTCACGCTTTCCGCTTCGCTCTTCCTCTCCGCATGTGGCGCTGGTCGCAGCTACTACTACCTGTGGGAGGCCGAGCGCGAGATCGTCGTGGCTCGCGAGCTGGAGGCGAGCCAGAAGGCGATCTACGAGTTCACGCTGGCTCACGAGTTCTTGATGAAGGCTCGCGAGGAACACGGCTACGCCGACTACCACTTCGCCGAGAAGATGGCGCGCAAATCGGCCGAGTGGTCGGCCAAGGCCGCCGCCGTGGCCGAGTACGGCACTTCCGAGCGCGAGCTGATGCTCCAGGAGATCGGGCAGGAGGTTCCCGATGCAGCCTCCACCATCGAAGAGGATCGCCTCGTACCCCTGACTGAAGGCAGCGAGGACTGACGTGAAACTCCCCTTTTTCCCGCCATCCGCCCCCATCCGCCCACCCTTGGCCCCGCCATCTACCCCCGCCCGCCCGCCCATGCTCCCAGTTTTGTTTCTTTTCGCCGGCTTCCTCGGAGCCTGCGCCGATCTGACCCCGCTGCAGCAGGACCACCACACCCTGGTGGTCGCCCTCACCCAGCTCGAGGCCAACGAGTACGCCCTGGAGTGTGCCCCCAAGGCCTTGGCGATGGCTCAGGCCCACAGGGAGTTCTGCGAGGTGGAGTTCGAGCAGGGCAACCCGGACCGCGCCTGGGAACACCTGAAAATAGCCCGGGCCTATGCCGAAGAAGCCGACACGGCGGCCAAGGCCTGCACCCCCAAAGACTCCGACGGCGACGGCATCGTGGACAGGGACGACGAGTGCCCCCAGGAGCCGGAAGACAAGGACAACGATCGCGACGAGGACGGCTGCCCCGAAGAGGACGAGGTGGTGCCCCTGCCGCCCCCCGTGGCACCCGAACCCGGTGACATGGACGCCGACGGCATCGCCGATGGCGAGGATTCCTGCCCGGACGTGCCCGAGGACATGGACGGCTTCAAGGACGCCGATGGCTGCCCGGAGCTCGACAACGACAACGACGGCGTGGTCGACGGCATGGACGAATGCCCCATGGCGCCGGAGGACTTCGACAAGCACCAGGACCTCGACGGCTGCCCGGATCCGGACAACGACAACGACGGGATACTCGACGCCTCCGACCGCTGCCCCGACGAGCCCGAGGACATGGACGGCGATCGGGACGGCGACGGCTGCCCCGATCAAGACGCCGACGGCGACGGCGTGCCCGACGACTCAGACGCCTGCCCCGACCAGGCCGAGACGGCCAACGGCTACCTCGACGGCGACGGCTGCCCCGACGAGAAGCCCCAGAAGGTCGAGATCACCAAGAAGCAGATCAAGATCAAGGAACAGATCCAGTTCGAGACGGGCAGCTCGCGCATCCGTGCGGGCAGCTACGACGTGCTGGACGACGTGGTCACCGTCATGGGCGATTACCCCGAGATCAAGGTGCGCATCGAGGGCCACACCGACAACGTGGGTGCCGACAGCGGGAACCTGACCCTGTCCAAGGCGCGGGCCGACTCGGTCTTCGAGTACGTCATCTCCAAGGGCATCGATGCCCGGCGCCTGGTGACCGAGGGCTTCGGCGAGACCCGGCCCATCGACACCAACACCAGCACCGCGGGGCGCGCGGCCAACCGGCGCGTGGAGTTCCACATCACCGAGGGCATGGAGTAGCGGGGGCGGTCAGTTCTGCTGCACGCCGTCGGTGGTCAGGCTGGTGGTCAGGCTGCTGCCCAGCTGGCCGGTCTCGTCGTAGACCACGTCCAGCATCAGGCGCATCACGGCGATCACGGCGATCACGATCACCGAGATGGTCATCATGTACTCGACGGTGGTTTGGGCTTTGCGCATGTTCGACCTCGCACGATGCAGGATAGGCTGAGGGGCGGTCGCCGCCAAGGGCCCGGGTTCCGGGGGCCGGGACAGGAATGTCCCAGGTCCGTCCCAGCGAGGTCTCGGCCTGACAAGGCCTCTCCCTGCTGACACGTGGAAAACGGCCTTGTACGGTTCGCGACACCTCCTTGGCCTCGCCGGACGCCATCTGTTCTGCAATTGCCGGGCCAGGGACAGCTGGCGCCTTGCCCCCTGTGGCCGCCCTGAGTACCCTGGCCCGGTCCTGCGAACCACGGAGCAAAGATGAGCCCCAGCGCAGCCATCAGCAGCATCCACCAGCACGTCGGCGAGGAGGTCGAGCTCTCCGGCTGGCTCTTCAACCGACGCGGCAGCGGCCGCATCCTCTTTCTGCAGCTGCGCGACGGCACCGGCGTCATCCAGTGCATCGCGTCGAAGAAGGAGCTGCAGGCCGTGCAGCCGGGGATGTTCGCCCGGCTGCGCAAGCTGGGCCAGGAGAGCAGCCTGAAGCTGCGCGGGCTGGTACAGGCCGATCCACGGGCGCCTTCGGGCTTCGAGATGCAGGTCACCGGCGCCGAGATCGTGCACGAGGCCCAGGACTACCCCATCACCAAGAAGGCCCACGGGCCCGCTTTCCTGCACGACCACCGGCACCTGTGGTTCCGCAGCCAGCGGCAGCAGGCCATCCTACGCATCCGGCACCTGGCTGTACGCGCCATCCGCGACTACCTGGACGACCGGGAGTTCGTGCTGTTTGACAGCCCCATCCTGACGCCCAACGCCTGCGAGGGCACCTCGACCCTCTTCTCCACCGACTACCACGGCCGGCCGGCCTACCTGTCGCAGTCAGGGCAGCTCTACCAGGAGGCGGGGGCCATGGCCTTCCGCAAGACCTACTGCTTCGGCCCCACCTTCCGCGCCGAGAAGAGCGACACGCGGCGCCACGTGGCCGAGTTCTGGATGGTGGAGCCCGAGGTGGCCTTCGCCGATCTGGACGACGTGATGGATCTCTGCGAGGATTTCCTGGTGGAGGTGGTGGGCCGGGTGGTGGAGCAGGGCCGGCCGCAGCTGGAGCTGCTGGAGCGCGACATCGCGGCCCTGGAGCGCGTGCAGAAGCCCTTCCCGCGCATCAGCTACGACCAGGCCTGCGCGCGGCTGCTCGAGCAGGGCGTACAGATGGAGCCCGAGGACGACTTCGGCTCACCCCAGGAGACGGTGCTGGCCGAGTCTTTCGACCGGCCGGTGATGGTCCACCGCTATCCTTCGGCGGTCAAGGCTTTCTATATGAAGCAGGATCCGCAAGATGCGATGCGCGCGCTCTGCGTGGACGTGCTGGCCCCCGAGGGCTACGGCGAGATCATCGGCGGCTCCCAGCGCGAGGACGACCTGGATGCGCTCTTGTCCAGGATCAAGGCCCACGAGCTGCCTGAAGAGGCCTTCTCCTGGTATCTGGACCTACGGCGCTACGGCAGCTGCCCCCACGGCGGCTTCGGCCTGGGCCTGGGGCGCTTCGTGACCTGGCTCTGCGGCATCCCGCACATCCGCGAAGCCATCCCCTTCCCGCGCACCCTGGACCGGTTGGAGCCATGAGGGCCAGCGAGCTGGCCGAACTGGTGGGGGGATCGTTGTGCGGTGCGGACCGCGAGTTCCAGGGCGTGGCGCCCCTGGAGCGTGCCGGCCCCCAAGATGCGGCCTACGCCGAGAAGGCGCCAGGTGGGCCCGTGCAGGCGGGTGTGCTCTTGACGAGGGAGCCCGTGCCAGGCTGCTGCTGCGTGCTGGCGGGCGATCCCAAGCTGGCGTTCATCCAGCTGCTGGAGCGGCTCTTTCCCGCAGCCCATCGGCCCGGCGTGCACCTGGGCGCCCACGTGGATCCCAGCGCCCAGCTGGGGGAAGGGGTGGCGGTCTACGCCGGCGCCTACGTGGGGCCGGAGGTGCGGGTGGGGCCACGCACGGTGATCCTGCCCAACGCCGTGCTCTTGGAGGGCACGCGGGTGGGGGCGGACTGCGTGATCGGGCCCGGGGCGGTGCTGGGGCAGGCCGGCTTCAGCCTGCACCCCACGGCGGATGGACTGCGGCCGGTGCCCCAGGTGGGCCAGGTGGTGCTGGGCGACGGCGTGCGGGTGGGGGCGAACAGCTGCGTGGATCGCGCCTTCTTGGAGCAGACCCGCCTGGAGGCCGGCGCCCAGCTGGACAACCTGGTGCAGGTGGGCCACAACTGCCGCGTCGGGCGGCAGGCCGTGCTGGCCGCCCAGGTGGGGCTCTCGGGATCGGTCACCTTGGGCGATGGCGTGGTGATGGCCGGTCAGGCGGGCGCGGCCGACCACGTGGCTATCGGCGACGGGGCCCAGGTGGGGGCGCAGGCGGGGGTGAACCGCGATCTGGAGGGGGGGCAGCGCTGGATGGGTACGCCTGCGGTGCCCTTACGCGTTGCCGCGCGCATCTTCGCGGCCTGGAAGCAGCTGCCTGAGCTGCTGCGGCGGGTGAGGCGGCTGGAGAGGGCGCTGGAGGAGCTGCGGGGGCGCTGACGGCGCTGTGTGACATTGCGCCCCTCCACCCAAACCCGCACCCGTCATCTTCCCCCTTCATTCCTCCACTCGGGCCGGCAGCAGCTCCAGCGCCTGCGTAGCCTGGCTCCCCACCGCCGGACTCCGTGTCACCCGTTCCAGCACCTCCCGGGCCGCCTCGTAGCGCTGGTCGCGGGCCAACAGCAGCCCCAGGTTCAACCAGCCGCCGTCAAATCCCGGATCCTCGTCCAGGTGGACGAGGTAGAGGCGCTCGGCCGCCCTGACGTCGCCCACGGACTCCAGCGCCGCGGCCCAGCGCTGCGTGGCGCCCCAGTAGCCCAGGCGACAGCGCGCGATGCCAGGCGCGGCTCGCCAGGCGCGCTGGCAGTGCTCGTGCGCCTCCTCGAGCTGGTCCTTGTCGTCGGCCACGATGCAGCGGGCCAGATCGCGGGCCACGCTGCCGTCCTGCAGGCCGGCGGGCAGCTGTGCCAGGTCGGCCTGTGCGAAGCGCGCCAGGGGGGCCTGGCAGTCGCGCGCCATGGCCTCGATATTTGCCGCCAGGTGGTAGCCGTGGATGGAGCGTGGCGCCTGGAACTCCATGAAGGGCCGGTCGTCCAGCAGGGGCACCGCGCCCTGGCAGAAGGCCGGCAGATCCGCCGGGCCCAGCAGCAAGGTGGCCAGGATGCTGCCGAGCTCCGGGTAGTCGATGGCGGCCAGATCCTGCTGGATGGCCGGCGTGGCGATGCGCGCGCGCCAGCGCTCCAGCGGCGGGGGCCGCTCGGCCACGGTGCCCACCAGCCACAGGTCGTAGTTGTCCAGGTAGGCGTAGGTCTCAGGAAAGACGTCGGCCATGGTGCAGATCACCGAGCGCGTGAGCTCGGGCGGCACGTCGTCCAGGGGCAGCCACTGGGTGAGCACGCCCTGCTGTCCGAGGGTCTGCTGGCCCAGTTGGTAGAACTCCCGCGTGTAGAGGTTGACCGCGCCCGCCGACCAGGGCTGCAGCGGCTCCACCAGCACGGCGTCGAAGCGCTGCTGCGTGCGAGCCAGAAAATCCCGCCCGTCCCGGATGTGGACCTGGACCTGCTCCTGCTGGAGCAGCTGGTGGTTATGGGCGGAGAACCAGTGGCCGCCGGCCTCCACCATCTCGCGGTTCAGGTCGATGCAGGCCAGCTCGCGCACGGGGTAGAGCAGGGTGGTGCCGAAGGACTGGCCTGTGCCGAAGGCGATGCCGGCCACACTGCGGGGTTGGCCGGCGTGCAGCATGGACAGGTGGCCCAGCATCTTGTGGGTGCCGCCCGTGCCCGCCACCCAACAGCTCTGGATCCAGATGCGGCGCACGGCCGGCTGGCTGTGATCGGCCACCATCACCGTGGAGGTGATGCCCTCGGAGAGGTGCAGGATCTCGCTGCCCGGCGGCAGGCGCGCCTGGTAGAGCCGCTCCAGGTCGAAGCGCGAGCCCCCCAGCGCACCCACCAGCAGCGTGGCGGCCAGCAGCGTCGCGAAGGCGCGCCGCCAGGCCGGGGCCGTGGCCCTGCGCGGCCAGGCGGCCACCAGGCCCAGCGCCAGGTTGGCCAGGGCCAGCGTGCGCAGGGAGCCCAGCACGCCCAGCTGGGGCAGCAGCAGGAAGCCCGCCGCCAGGGAGCCGAGGATGGCGCCCAGGGTGTTGAGGGCGTAGAGCCGCGCGATGCGCTGGCCCAGGCGCCGCGTGCCGCGAGTGATGGCCCGCGCCAGGGCCGGGTAGGTGGCCCCCATCAGCAGCGAGGGCAGGGCCGTCACCGCGGCGCAGACGGTCACGGCCAGCAGCTGGCCCTGGCCGAAGGGCAGGGTGGAGGCGTCCAGGATCCAGGGCAGCTGGTCCACCGCCAGGGAGAGCAGGGGGAAGATGGCGAAGGCCGAGAGCGCGATGCCCAGCTGCAGGAAGCCGAACCAGCGCACCGGTGATCGCACGCGATCCGCCAGACGCGCGCCTGCCAGGCTGCCCAGCCCGATGCCGCCGATCACCGTCGCCAGGATGGTGGTGTAAGCGTAGGTGGTGGTCAGCAGCAGCAGCCCTATCAAGCGCGTCCAGATCACCTCGTAGGCCAGGCCCGTGAAGCCGGCGCAGGCCGCCAAGCAGAGCACGGTCCGCATGGACCAGCCCTCCTCGTCGTCCTCGCTGGAGGGCTCGGCTTCCTGTTCGTCGTGGCTGGCTGAGGAGGCCCGGCGGGCGAGCCAGAGCGCGGTCAGTCCCACGGCGATGTTGAGAGCGGCGGCCAGCGCGTTGGTGCTGCTGATGCCCAGCAGCTCCAGGGCAAGAAAGCCCGCCAGCAGCGTGCCGCTGAAGGCGCCCAGGGTGTTGAGGGCGTAGAGCAGGCCCAGATCCTGACCGCGGCTGCTGGGCTGGCGCACCACGTAGCGCGACAAGATAGGCAGGGTGGCGCCCATGCAGGTGGTGGGCAACAACAGCAGCGCGCCGCAGAGCAGCAGCTGCACGCCCAGGCTGCAGGGCAGGGGGCTCTCCAGAGGTACGAAGCGCCCGTGCAACGCCGCAGCGGCGTCCAGGCCAAAGGGGATGGCCAGGGCGGCCAGGGCGATGGCCAGCTCCAGCAGCCCGTAGGCCCGCAAGGGAGAGGTCAGGCGATCGGCCAGGCGCCCAGCCAGGGCGCTGCCCAGGGCCAATCCGCCCATGAAGCTGGCCAACACGGTGGCCATGGCGAAGCTGGTGGTGCCGAAGATCAGCGAGAGCTGGCGCACCCAGAGCACCTGGTACACCAGGCCGCAAGCGCCCGAGAGGAAGAAGGCGCCCATCCAGATCGGGCGTTGCGAGCGAAATGCTCGCTCAGCGGACGGGCTGCGCTGGGGCATGGCGGCTCCGAGGGAAGCGCCAGCCTATCGCGTGAGGCTCAGGGGTGGCAGACCAGGCAGCTCTCGGGATCGGGGAAGCCGTCCTTTCCGTGGCTGGTCAGGACCTCGGGATGGCAGCCCAGGCAGGGACCGGCGCTGCCGTGACCGGCGGATGCTCCGTTGTCGCCGTGGCAAGAGGCGCACTCGTAGGGATCCATCTTCGGATTGTGCGTGCTGGCCGAGTCGTGGCAGTCCCAGCAGGCGGGTTGCTCCCAGCCCAGGTGGTCGGTGTCCAGGATGGGATCGCTGTCGGCGTCGGTGTCGGCGTCCGTGTCGCTGTCCGTGTCGGCGTCGGTGTCGGTGTCCGCCTCGGTGTCGGGGGTGCCCGTCTCCTTGCCGCTGTCGCAGGCTGCCAGCTGCAATGCCAGGCCCGTCATCAGGATGGCCACCAGGGCCAGCAGGCTTCTCTTCATCTTCCTTCTCCCGGCTGGGGTCGCCCTGGAGCATAGGCAAGGCTCGCAGTCGCTGTCAAAGGAACCAGGCCCCCTGTTCGGATCGGCGGCGGAAACCCCAGCCCCGGACTAGGGATTGCCGGATTCCTGTTCCCCGGCGCTGGCAAGGGCCCGCTTGGGTGCGGCGTGCGAGGGGCTGGAGGGGGCGAAGAGCAGGGGCAGCTCCTGCTGGTAGCCGATCTCGTGGGTGTGCCCCAGGTGGCTGTAGAGCACCAGGCGGTGGCCGGTCTGGGGCAGGCTCCAGGACGACACGATGTCGGACTGGCCCCAGCTGTGCAGGCGCAGGCTCCGTTGTTGGCCCTGCCAGCGCAGCTCCACCTCCAGCAGGCGGCAGGGGGCGCTCAGCCCGAGCTCGCCGATGCCGGGGCAGGGTCCGACGCTCTCCAGGCGTTCACGCAGCTCCAGGCCCAGCGGCTCCTGCGGCTCGAGGCGCTGAAGGCGAGCGCGCAGATCCTCCAGGCGCTCCCAGAAGCGCGTCTGCTGCACGTCGTGCTCCTCGTCGCGATACCAGCTGCGCACCTGCACCAGCCGGGGATCCGCTTCGTCCAGCAGGTAGTAGCCCAGGGCGGGCAGTCGGCCGCTGGAGTCGTGGAACCACTCCAGCACAAAGAGCTTGCGATCCACCGGATCCCAGCCCAGCACCTCGATGTGGGACGGGCCGCCCACGGTGGCCTGGGCCTGCTTGGGCATCAGGCAGAGCAGGAGGGTGAGCAGAAAGAGGAAACGCAGTGGCATGGGGTCGCTCCTGACGGGGGCGGCCCCAAGAGGAGCAAGGGGCGTGCCAATGTGCTTGGAAGGCGGTTTTTGAGATCCTGTGCCCCGGCCTGTGCGGAAACATGGATGCGTTGCTACGATTTGTAGAAGACCGAGCCCCTCAACCCCGCGGCAACGCCACCCGAAAGCAGGTGCGCCCCGGCTGGCTCTCAGCGCTCACCTCGCCGCCGTGGGCGCGGCAGATGGCGCGCACCAGGGCCAGGCCCAGGCCGGCGCTGCCACGCTCGCGGCCGGTGGTGAAGAAGCGGTCGAAGATGCGGGGCAGGTTGGCGGCCGAGATGCCGGGGCCGTCGTCCACCACGTCGCAGCCCACCCAGGCCTCGTCGTGCCAGGCGCGCAGCTGCACGGCCACCCCGTCGCCCCCGTGCAGCAGGGCGTTGTCCACCAGGTTCTCCAGGGCGGCCTCCAGCTGGGCGCGGTTGCCCTGGACCGGGCCAGCGCTGCCGGTGAGCTTCAGCTCGGGGTGGCGCTGCGCCAGGGCTGCTACGACCTCGTCCAGCTCCAAGGGCTGGCGGGAGCCCGCCTCTTCGGCTCGGGCCAGGGCCAGCAGGCCGCTCACCAGGCGCTCCATGCGCTCCAGGTCGGCCTGGGCGTTGTCCAGGAAGCGCAGCCGCTGCGCCGCTTCCATGTCCTGGTCGTCGCGCAGCAGCTCCACCGTTCCTTTCAGGGTGCTGATGGGGGTCTTGAACTCGTGGGAGACGTTGCCGGCGAACTCACGGATATAGCCCAGGCGCTCTCGCAGGCGCTGGGCCATGGTGGCCAGGTCGCGCGCGAGCGTGCCCACCTCCACCACGTGGGAGCGACCGGGGCGCGCCAGCTCTTCCACCGCCTCGTAGCCGCCCTCGCTGATGCGCCGGGAGGCGCGGGACAGGGCGCGCAGGGAGCGGCTCAGCACGTGGCTCGAGGCAAGGGAGAGGGCCACCGTGGCCAGCAGGGCCAGGGTGACGGTCAAGAGGAAGGGCGCGCTGGTGAGGCGCACCGCTTGCAAGGCCTTGCGCGGCGCGCAGGTCACAAGCACGGCGCCAGCGGGCTCGTCGCCCTGCCAGACGGGTGTGCTGACCAGCACCTGCAGCAGCTCGCTGCGGCCGGGTGGGAGAGGCTGGCCGGGTTGGTCCTTGCGGCGCCGCAGGCCCGCACCCTGACGTCCCTCCAGCGCCGCCTCCACCTCCGCTTGCGAGGACAGATCCAGGCCCAGCTCGGCGGATCGCGATGAGACCACGATCCGCCCCTGGACGTCGATCAGCTGCACGCGGGTGGCCGTGTCGCGCTCCAGCTGGTCCAGGGCCTGGGTCAGGCTCGCCAGGGCCTGGGGATCCTGGGTGCGCAGGGCCGGAGCGGCCAGGCGGGCGATGGCCGCGCCCTGGTGGATCAGCTCGCCGCGCGCCGCCATCTGCAGCTCGTGAGCCAGGGCGCCCGTGCCCACCAGGGCGAGCAGGGGCAGGGCCAGCACCAGCAGGTGCGAGATGCCCATCCAGATGCGCAGGGGGAGGGTGTGCCGCATTCAGTCCCGCCGCAGGCGGAAGCCCAGGCCGTGCACGGTCTCGATGGGATCCAGGCCGGCCTGGCGCAGCTTCTTGCGGATGCGGCGCACGTGGGAGTCCACGGTGCGCCCCGAGACGAAGTGACGCCCTTCGTAGGCCCGGTCAACCAGCTCGTCCCGCGTGTAGACCCGGCCGGGGCAGCCCATCAGCACCTGGACGATGCGGAACTCGGTGACCGTGAACTGCAGCTCCTCCTCGCCCACATGGGCGCGGTGCGCCACGGGATCCAGCCGCAGGGCCCCCACCTGCAGTGGGCGTTCCCCCTCCTCTTGCTGTGGGGAGTGCGGCTGGGTGCGCCGCAGGACCGCCTTGACGCGGCTGACCAGCTCGCGCGGGGAGAAGGGCTTGGTGAGGTAGTCGTCGCCGCCCAGCTCCAGGCCCAGCACGCGATCGAACTCTTCTCCCTTGGAGGAGAGAAAGACGATGGGGACCTGGGAGCTGCGCCGCAGCTGGCGGCAGACCTGTATGCCGTCCAGCTCGGGCATCAGCACGTCCAGCACCACCAGATCCACGTCCTGCTCGGCCAGCAGCGCCAGGGCCGCGCGGCCGTCCGAGGCCTCGCGCACCTGGAAGCCCTCACGGGAGAGGGTGTAGCGCAGCAGCTCGCGTAGGCGGGGATCGTCGTCGACCACCAGGATGCGTGTGGGGATCATGGGGCGGCTTCCTGTGCAGGCGGGGCGCTGGGCGCTTCCAGCTGGGAGAGCTCCTCGATGGCCTTGACCCGGGCCCGCAGCTCACCGAGGCGACGCTGAACGGCCAGGGCCGGGCCGCCGCGGATCTCCGACAGCGCCAGCAGACCCACCTGTATTCGCAGCTGATGCACGCCTGCAAGCACGGCCTCCAGCTCGGTCGCCGCTCGGTCCCTGGCGTGCTGCAGGCTGCGCAGATCCTGGCCCAGCGTGGCCGTGCCGTAGCGGGGCTGCTCAGCCAGGATGCGATCCGCCACCGCCAGGCGACGATCCGCGCGCTCCAGGTCGCGCCGCAGGGCCTGCAGCGGGGCGCTCCAGTCCGCCGCCGTGGCCGGATCGCCGGCCGCTTCGTCCCGCAGCAGCTCGGCCAGGGCGTCGAAGCTGTGGGCGATGTTGCGCGCCAGCGGCCCCTTCACAGCGGGGCGCACCGGGGCCCCCAGCAGGCTCAGCATCAGGGGCCAGCAGGCCAGGGCCGACAGCGCGGTGGCGCGGCTACGGCCGGCCTGGGACAGGAGCAGGCCCACGGCCACGCCGATGGCCAGATAGATGGCGGCCGCTCCGAGCCAGCTGGGCAGGCTGGCGCCCGTGGGCAGCAGGGTCGGTCCGGCGAACGCCGGGCTGCAGAGCAGCCAGCAGCTCATCGCTCCGCCCCCTGCTGCGGGGCGCAGTTGCTGGGCAGCCCCTGCTCGTCGGCCCTCACGCGGCCCAGCCCGTGGTCCGCCAGGCCGTGAAACACGTCCTGGCAGACCGGCTGCAGTAGGCTCAGACGCGCGCCTGGCAGCACGACGAAGGGGCGCAACAGCCAGCCTGTCTGGGCGATGGTCAGGCCCACCAGGAGCACGGTCGCGGCCCTGGTGGCGCTGCCCGCCGCGCCGTCGGGGGCCAGGCTGCGCCCGATGGCAGCCAGGCCTGGCAGGCCCACCAGGGCCAGGCCGCCGGCCATGGCCAGGATGGCCAGGGGGTACGGCGCCTGCAGCGAGAAGAGCAGCCAGAGCAGGGGGACCAGGGCCGTGCTGAGCACGGCGACGCGGGCCGTGCCCACCAGGCCCGCCATGGCCGCGCGTGCGGTGGAGACCGGGCGACCCGGTTGGGCGTAGAGCGCCCGCAGCGCCGGGAGGGTGACCAGCAGGGGCACCAGCAGCACCAGCGGCATCTTGATCGTGGCGTAGAGCAGCTGCCAGCCCCCGTGGTAGGAGCCCACCGCCAGCCCGAAGAGGCCCGCTCCGCAGAAGATCAAGGTCAGCAGGCGCGGGATCAGGGCGGCCATGTCAGCCGGGTTCGAGCCGCGCTCCACGGTCTGCTCGGGGTGGGCCAGGATCTCCCTGCCCAGCTGCAGGAGCTCGTTCGGCATGGTCTTCTCCTCTTGGGGGAATGGGATGGGCTCAGCTGCCCAGGAGATTGCCGGTCAGCAGGCTGCCGAGGCGCAGGCCGACCAGGGCGGTCAGCAGGGCCCAGCCCATGGCCAGCGCCCCCATGCGCCTCCCTGTCTGGGAGCCCTGCTCGCAGCGGCGCAGCTGCTCCTGCGCCTCACTCAGGCCCAGGGCGCCGGCCCAGGCCCCGCTCATGACCAGGGCCAGGCCCCACAGGTCGCTGGTCAGAGCGAAGAAGAGCGTCACCGGGGCCAGGCCGAGGGCCAGGCGGCCTGCCTCGATCCAGCCCTGGGCCATGGCGCGCACCAGCTGGCTCGGCCGCGCCCGTAGGCCCAGGTAGGCGTGGATCACCAACATGGCCGGCGCCGTGAAGAGCACGGAACCCAGCGCGATGACCACCACCAGGGGCGCGCAGCGCAGCGCGACGCTGGCGTCTCCCGAGCCGACGGCTGCGGCCAGCCCCAGCAGCGCGAAGCTGCCATTGGCCTGCAGCAGTTGCCCAGGGCTGAGGGTGGGCGAGGTCGGATCCGCGGGTTGCGTCGCGGGTGGCTGGGGTCTTTCTGCCAGCGTGGCTTGCATGGCCTGCATGGTGACTCCTGCCTTGGGGTGCGATCCCAAGGTAGGAGCCTGCCGTGCCGGAGCGTGAGCCAGCCTGCTCCGCCCTTGCACAGCTTCCGTGCAGATCCGGTGCAGCGCCAGAGCCGTGCGGAGTGCTTCAAGCGGGCATGGATCCATTCCTTGCAGCCCCTCCACTGTCTCAGTGATGGTCGCCGCTCGGGTCGGTGCCATGCAGTCCCGGACGTTTTCTTCGCCACCGCCAGCCTCCTCGGCGGAGAAGACGTGCCTGGTTCGCCGGCCCGGGCGGGGGCCCGTCCTCGCACCTGCCATGGAGGCTCGAATGCAAGCGCTGCGTCCGATCTGTGACGAGACAAGAGAAGACAGTTCTCCCTGCGCCACGTTGGAAGCGTTGCGGCCTGCGCTGGATCCGGAGCGGCAGCGAGGTCTGGATGAGCTGATGGGCGCCTTCGAAGGGGCGCTACGCCTGCGGCGCTGGAACGAGCTGCGGTTGCGGGCCGCGCGGCGTCGCGAAAAGTTCTAGGGCGCTCGGGCCGGGTTAGGGGAGAGCCCGTCAGCATCGCCGCCGGAGCGCCATGACCCCGCGGAAAGAATCTCTCTCCAAGCTGCTGTACGCGCGCGTCAAGGACCGCCTGGATCCGCGCGTCAAGCGATCGGTGGCACGCAGGGTCACCCAGAAGGTGGCGCTGGCCGTGCTCAACAATCGGCTCTCGGCCTGGGAGCCGGTGCACGAGCGGGCCATGGCCCTGACCACCGCCGCCGAGGGCCTGCCCGACCCGCAGTTCCACAAGCTCTTCGAGGAGCTGACCTCCCTGCTGCTGGTGGGCTACGTCATGCCCATCCAGGCGGTGCGCATGGCCATCCAGGAGGCCAGCGACTGGTATCTGGGCCTCTGCGTCTGCCGCCAGGCGCGGCGCGTCGAAGATCTGTACCTACCGGATGGCGAAACGGTCTACCTCACCAACACCGAAGAGGAATGCCGCCCCTGGCTCGATCGGCTGGTGGACGCCCACGAGCGCTTGGGAGCCGACGACGAGATCACCTCGGCGGAGCTCTCCCAGCTGCTGGGGCGCTTGGCGCTCCGGCGGGCTGAGGGCGATCCGGCCTATGGCGTGGGGCAGTTCTTCGCGCAGAGCTGGCCGCACTTCGAGATCCTGCTGGATCACCCCGACTACAGCGGCACCTGGCGCGAGACCATGAAGAAGAACCGGCGCGTCTGGCGCGTGCATCCCGAGCTGCTGCTGGCTTGGGTCGACCTGGCCTGGTTCACGCGCGGGGTGGTCTTCACCTCCATGGCTGCGGTCGACGAGCGCTACACCATCTGCTCCTGCCCCGGCCCGGAGAACGACGGCGGCTGCATCCTGTTCAACTGGACCTACTACTCGGGCAATCCCAACGTGGTCGTGCCCGCCAGGGACCAGTGGAACGGGCAGCGACAGGACGAACAAGGCGTGATCCTGCCCTGCGCCCACTTCCCAGAGCGCCGCAGCAAGGCCTGCTTCGGCTGCGGCTGCATCGATGGCCAGGTCGACGGCCTGCCCGCGGGCTGCGCGGATCCGCGCCCCAGCTGCGAGGATTGAGCGAGCTCAGTCGATCAGCCCGTACTCCTTCATGCGCCGCCACAGGGTGGAGCGGCTGATGCCCAGGGACTCGGCGGTGCGCTGGCGGTGCCAGCCGTGTTCCTGCAGCAGGGCCCGCAGCTTCTCGGCTTCGGGAGGCGCCGCAGCCAGGGCCTGCGGGTTCAGGTCGGCGGCTCGGATGGCGCGGGTGGAGGGGCGCGCGGGGGTGCGCGGCTCCGTCTCGGTCGGCTGCAGGGCGTGGGGGCAGGCTTCCTCGCTGGCGCAGTTTCCCGCGCAGCGCGCGATGCGCATCAGCTCCACGCCGCCCACCAGCTGGCCATCGCCGTCCCGCACCGCCGAGGTGGAGACGCAGACCCGGGTATATTCGCCGCGGGCGTTGCGGATGGTGATCAGCGTGTTCTTCTGGGGGCGCCCGGTGACCAGCGCCAGGCGCACCGGGCAGCGCTCTCCGCAGCGGTCGGCCTTGAAGATCTCGTGGCAGGGGCGCCCCAGCACCTCGGCTCGCGTGTAGCCGGTGAGGCGCTCGGCCGCGCTGTTGAAGAGCTGGATGCGCCACTGGGGATCCACGGTGAAGATCGCCTCGTCCAGGCTGCCCAGGGCCTGCAGGGACAGCAGCGCGTTCTCCGTCTTTCGCTCTTCAGGACTCATTGCAGTGCCTCCAGCGGGATATCGTACCAGCCATCGCTCCGGAGTTTCCATGCCCATCGACCCGCCACATCGCAACCTGGTCCAGCTGCTGGAGAATGCCGTGGCTCGTTTCGGCGACAACGAGCTCTTCGGAACCCGTGACCACGAGGGGGAATACCACTGGGTGACCTACCGCGAGGTGGGGCAGCGGGTGGAGCGCTTGCGCGCGGGGCTGGCCAGGGCGGGGCTCGGGCCGGGCGACAGCGTGGGCATCATCGCCAACAACTGCGTGGACTGGGCCGTGGTGGCCTTCGCCGCCTACGGGCGCCGCGCCCGCCTGGTGCCCATGTACGAGGCCGAGCTGGAGGCCACCTGGCGCTACATCGTGCAGGACAGCGCGGTCAAGCTGCTGTTCGTCTCGAACCAGGAGATCGCGGATCAGCTGAGCGACCTGCCGGACGCGGCGCCGGTGCTGGAGCGCCTGGTGCTGATGGAGGGGCGCGGGTCCGGCAGCATGGCCGCGCTCGAGGCCGAAGGTCAGCAGGAGCCCTGCCAGGCCCTGCAGCCCGAGCCCGAGGACATCGCGGCCCTGATCTACACCTCGGGAACCACCAGCAAGCCCAAGGGCGTGCTGCTGTCCCACGGCAACTTCGTCAGCAACGCCTGGGCCGGCCTCCGTCGCTTCCCCGAGCTGGACGAGAACGGTCGCAGCCTCTCCATCCTGCCCTGGGCTCACTCCTACGGCCAGACCGCCGAGCTCTACGTCTTCCTGCAGTTCGGGGGATCGGTGGGCTTCATGGGCTCGGTGCAGACCCTGAAAGAGGACTTCTTGAAGGTACGGCCCACCTACCTGCTGGCGGTGCCGCGCATCTTCAACCGCATCTACGACGGCATCCTGGACCAGTTCGCCGAGCGCGGCGGCGTGGCGCGCTGGCTCTTCGAGACGGGCGTGGCCGCGGCTCAGCGGCGGCGCGATCTGGCTGAGCAGGGGCGCTGGGAGCTGCTGACGAGCGCCAGGTTCCACGTCGTGGACCGCGTCGTCTTCGAGAAGATCCGTCAGCGCTTCGGCGGCCGCCTGCTGGGAGCCCTGACGGGCAGCGCCACCATGAACCCGCAGGTGTCCTGGTTCTTCCACGATATCGGCATCCCGGTCTTCGACTGCTACGGGCTGACCGAGACCTCGCCGGCCGTCACCATGAACAGCTCCACAGGCTTCAAGCCCGGCACGGTGGGTCAGCCCATCGATCATGTGCGGGTGGAGATCGACCGCTCGGTCTGCGAGGAGGGGGCCGACGACGGCGAGGTGGTGGTCTACGGTCCCAACGTGATGCAGGGCTACCACAACCAGCCCGAAGCCACGGCGGCGGTGATCACTGAGGACGGCGGCTTCCGCACGGGCGATCGCGGTCGCCTGGACGAGGAGGGCTACCTGACCATCACTGGGCGCATCAAGGAGCAGTACAAGCTGGAGAACGGCAAATACGTCTTTCCCGTGGCGCTGGAAGAGGAGATCGGGCGGGTGGCCGGCGTGGCCAACGCCGTCATCTTCGGCGCGGGCCGGTCCTACAACATCTGCCTGCTGGTGCCCGACCTGCCGGCCATCGGGCGCCTGGGCGAGGAGCTGGGCATGGAGGGCTCTCCGGAGCAACTGCTGCTGCGTCCGCAGCTGCTGGAGGCGCTGGGCGAACGCATCCAGCAGGCGCTGCGGGGCGATTTCGGCGGCTACGAGATCCCCAAGCGCTTCGCCTTCATCCACGAGGAGCTCAGCTTGGAGGGCGGCACCCTGACCCAGACCATGAAGCTCAAGCGGCGCGTGGTCTACGAGCGCTACGCGGCAGAGATCGAGGGCTGCTACGCGAAGTGAGCCTAGAACGCGTACTTCATCTCCACAAACCCCCTCGAATACCCCTCCAACTCCCCGAAGCGCGTGCCCGCCGGTCCACCGAAGAGCAGCACCCCCGCCAGCACGGTCAGGCCGTCGGCCGCCCGCCAGGAGAGGTATGCCAGCTCGAAGTGGTCCCCCTCGGGCAGGCCCTGCACACCCACCACGGACAGGGAGAGCAGGTCGCGGAAGCTCCACGCCACGCGCTCCACCAAGCCCCAGGCGTCCGCGGGATCCACCTGCGGGTCGGGATCGCCCATGGCCTGCAGCACGGCCAGGTCGGCGTCGGAGTCGTAGCGCTGCAGGTGGTTCCAGGTGCCCTGCACGCTGATGTTGAAGGCCTGGTGGGGCACCCAGGTCAGGCCCGCCACGGCCGCCAGCTCCGGGTTGCGCACGGCAGGATCGTCGCCCTCGCGGTCCGCGGTCCAGTACTGGGCTGCCTCGGCCTTGAAGAGCAGGGGCCCCAGGCCGCGCGAGATGTCGGCGCCGATGGCGTCCAGGGGGCCGTAGGTGGGCAGCAGCGTCAACAGGGGCGGCATCTGCGAGCTGTCGGCTTCCATGTCGAAGCCCGGCCGCTTGTCCATGCCGTGGAAGGCCATCAGCGCAGCGTCGAAGCCGGCGAAGCGGCCCGTCAGGCGGGCACCGAAGTCGCCGTTGGCCAGCCCGCGCGCGGGCAGCTGGGGATCGCCCACCTCCAGGCCCTCGCTCTCCATGGACGAGAAATCCATGGCGTGGGGCAGGGGCAGGGGCACCCAGACCAGGTCCAGGGAGCTCTCGGACAGGTAGCCCGTGGCCCGCAGGGCCCAGGGGGCGATGCGGTAGTCCTCCAGCTCGTTGGAGATGTTGACGTAGTCCCAAGGGGTGAACAGGTCGGTGGGGTTGACCCAGTCGGTCTGCCCCCAGAAGACGTACTGCTTGCCCGCCGACAGGTCGAAGTGCCGCAGGTGCAGATCGGTGCGCAGCTCTACGGGCAGCACGCGCAGCTCGGCCTGGCGTTCGGCCATGTCGCCGGGATCGAGGAGGCTGGCGTCCAGGTCCAGGTCCATGGTGGCGCGAAAGCCCGCCGGGCCCTTGCGGCCCGTCAGATCGGTCTGCAGACGGCTGGTGGCGGCGAAGAACAGCGGCTCGGACAGACCCAGCTGGCCGCCGGCCTTGGCGTAGCCGTGCAGCGCGACGCTGCCTTCTTCCGCGGCCGCTGTGAACGCCCAGAGCGCCGTCAGGAGGACGCTAGAAGCCATTCTGCAGGGCCCGCTTGGTGAACCAGCTGGGATCGGCGCCCTGGTCCACGACCAGCTCTTCCATGGTCATGCGCGAGCTGTGCTCGCTGCCCAGGTCGGTCATCAGCATGTCGGTGGCGAAGGGCACCTCGCCGAAGAGCTCGATGCGCTGCACCTCCATGCGGCGCGTCAGCACGCCCCGCTTGTCGTAGAACTCGGCTTGACGAGTGGTCTTGAGGGCTTGATCGATGGTCCAGACTACGCGGCTCAGGCCAGTGTCCCGCTGGATCCTGTCGCTGGCCGGCGTGGCGATCACCTGCTGGCAGGCGTGCTCACCCAGCTGCAGCTGCTCGCCCAGGGTCCAGATCCACTCGTCGAGCTCGGGGCTGCCGATGTCGTCGTAGGTGAAGTCAGAAGACATGAAGGAGCCCTTGCGGCCGGCCCCCACGATCTTCGTGGCGCGGTGCAGGGCGGGCACGTAGACGTAGCGCTCGTCGTCGCTGCCGGCGTGGCCCAGCTGCAAGAAGGCGTTGCCCCGCATGTCGGCCGGCGACTCCATGAACAGGATCATGTCGCTCTCGCCCTCGTCGTTCTTGCGCGAGGCCAGCTTGAAGCTGCGCTGCTTGCTGCCGCCGTTGGCCGAGGTGAGGGTCAAGCTGGCCTGGCCCACCATGTCCTGGAAGGAGGAACGGTCCAGCACCTGCTCCATGTAGGCTCGGCCGTCTCCTTCCTCGGCCTGCGCCTCGCCTGTCAGCACGGGCAGGAGCAGGGCGGCCAGCAGCAGGGTCGCGACGCTGCCCCCTTTCCCCAGGGCCCTGGGCCGCAGACCCACGAAGATCAGCGGCAGGATGGTGAGGGCGCCCAGCGCCGAGAAAGCCATGATCAGGCTGATCAGCAAGCCCATGGTCATCACTCCCTTGAAAGACGCCAGCAGCAGGGTCAGGAAGCCGCCGGCCACGGCCAGCATATTCATCAGGATGGCCACGCCCGACTCGGCCATGGTCTCATCCAGGGCGCGTCCGGGCTCGCCCGTGGCGGCCAGGGCGCTGCGGTAGCGGTGCACGAAGTGGATGCCGTAGTCCACTCCGACGCCGATGGCCATGGAGGCGACGCCCATGGTCATCAGGTTGATGTCCAGGCCGGCCAGACCCATCAGGCCGAAGTTGAAGAAGAGAGCCACGAAGAGAGGCACCACGTTGCACAGGCCCAGGGTGGCCGAGCGGAACTGGGCCGAGGTCAGCAGGAAGACCAGCAGCAGCGAGACCAGGATCGAGACCGACTGGCCGCGGGTGATCAGGTCGTTGACGGCCAGCATCAGCACCGCCATGCCGGTCAGCTCGACGTCGACCCCGGCCAGCTCGCGGTCCACGTAGCCGCGCACCTCGGAGACCACGCGGTCCAGGTCATGCTTGCGGTCGCTCTTGAGGAAGAGGGTGACCTTGGCGCTGCCGTAGTCGTCGGTGACCAGGTTGGCCAGGTCGCCGGGTTTGCCGCTCATCTCCAGCAGGGAGAAGTAGCCGGCCAGCACCTGCTGGCCCGACACCTGGCGCAGCACGGGCACCTCGATCTCCTCCCCGTCTTCGTTCAGCTGGTAGTCCACGCCGCGCTCGGTCTCCTGGGCGGCGGGCAAGCGGTTCCAGGAGGGATCGCCCTGGTGCAGCACCTGGTTGATGCTGCGCAGCATGGGCACGATGCTGGCAGTGCCGCCCACCTGCTCCAGGTCCTGCACGTGTTCCTCGAAGCGCTCGATCTGCTGCAGGAAGGCCGGGTCCTTGATGGCTCCGGGGGGGCCTTCGAAGACCACCTGCAGGTTGGTGACTCCCGAGAAGTGCTGGTTGAAGAAGTCGCTCGACTGCCGGATGGGATCCCCGGCGGGGAAGTTCTCCAGCACCGAGGTCTCCACCTGCACGCGAGTGGCCCCGAAGACCGACAGGGCTACCAGCAGCATGATCCCGGCGGCGGCGGGGAGCTTGTGGCGCGACAGCAGCCCTCCCCAGCCCACCATCAGGCGCTGCAGGCGGGTCAACCGGGGCCGCGCTTGCTTTTCGCGCGCCTCCCGAGGTGTGGGCAGCAGCACCAGCAAGGCGGGCAGGAAGCTCAAGGAGAAGAGCAGGGCCACCATGATGCCGAACGCCGTCAAGGCCCCCAGGATCATGATGCTGCGAACGCCCGAGGTGTTGAGCGCCAGAAAGCCCACTGCCGAGGTCAGCGAGGTCATGATCACGGGCCAACGGAGATCGTCCATGGTCTCGCGCACGGCCTGCTCCCGGGGCGCGCTGCGCACGCGCACCATGAAGGCCTGCACGATGTGCACGCCGTCCGCCACGCCGATGGCTATCAGCATGATGGGCAGCGCCTCGGTGCTGTGTGTCATGGCCAGGCGCAGCCAACCCATGCCCCCCATGGTCCACAGCGTGGCGCCCACCACCACGCCCACGGGCAGGAAGACGCCCCGCAGGTTGAGGAAGAGCGCGCCCAGCAGCAGGATCATCAGCAGCAGGGCGGCCGAGGTGAGCATGCCCGTCTCCTTGCCTATGGTCTTGCTGGATTGCCATGTCGTGACCGGCCGGCCGGCCGGGTAGGCCGCCAGCTCTCCGCGCTCGGCCTCCAGGATCTCCATCACGGCGCCCGCCGCCTCGGACTCGGTTCCCTCCAGCTGGGCCTGCAGAAAGACCATCAGAGCGGCCACCTGCCCATCCTCGCTGACCACCAGGCCCGCCAGGTTCTCCTGCTGACGGAGGAAATCGCGGAAAGCCAGGCCCTCCTCCAGGGTGCTGGGCAGGGGATCGGCAGCTGCACGGATCTCCATGCCCAGCTCCGTCCCCATCACCACCGTGGCGTTGGTGGGGGAGATGACCTGCTGCACGGCTGGCACCTCTTCCAGCGCGCGGGTGAGTCGGTCGAGCCGCGAAAGCGTCGCGGGCGCCCAGAGCTCGTCGTGCTCGATGCCAATGAAGATGAGCTCCTTGGAAGGGAAGAGCTCGCCGATGCGGTCGTAGAGCCGCTTGGCCGGCAGGTCGTCGGGCAGGTCGCGCAGCACGTCGGGATCCACTTCGAGCCGGCTGATGCCGGCGCTCATGGCGAAGCTCAGCAGCAGCAGCGCCAGCAAGACGGTCCATGGACGCTGGATGGAGGTCTCGCAGAGCCACTTCACGGCATGTTCTCCGGACGAGGAGGGCGATGGCCCAGGTAGCCCGCTGGGCGCCTACAGGCCCAGGGACGAGCCGGACGGGTAGCGCGGGCGTGCCAATATGCTACAGTCACCGACAGAAGCCTGGAATGAGACGAACACCCCAGTCGCGATCAGGAGTCGGGATGTCCAACAAACCCCTCGAAGAGCTACTGGCCGGTCTGCACTGGCTGGGCCACGACTGCTTCCGCTTGGATGGCCCGCCGGTGATCTACTTCGATCCCTGGAAGCTCGCTGGTCGTCCGCCTGTCGCCGACCTGGTGCTCGTCAGCCACGATCACTTCGACCACTGCTCGCCGGACGACGTCGACAAGCTGCGCGGCCCGCAGACCGTGGTGGTGGCCAACGCCTCGGCGGCCGCCAAGCTGCCGGGCGCCATCGTGTTGGCGCCGGGCGAGCGCACCATGGCTGCGGGCTTGCTGATCGAGGCCCTGCCGGCCTACAACGTGAACAAGTACCGCGCCCCCGGAGTGCACTTCCACCCAAAGGAGGCCGGGCATGTGGGCTTCTTGGTGACGGTGCAGGGGCTGCGCGTCTACTTCGCCGGCGACTGCGACTACATCCCCGAGATGGCGCAGATCGATTGCGATCTGGCGCTGCTCCCGGTAAGCGGCACCTACGTCATGACCGTGCCGGAGGCCGTCGAGGCGGCAGCGGCCATCGGAGCCGCGGTGACTGTGCCCATGCACTACGGCTCGGGCATCGGCACCGAGACCGACGGTCGCGATTTCGAGGCCGCCTACCGAGGCCGCAGCGCGGTGCTCAGGCAGGAGTGAGCAGCGCCGCTGGACGATCTCGATGTCACCATGGGGTGACCCGGTCGTATTCTCTTCCTGGAGGTCCGATGCCCAAGCCCATGATCTTGTTGCTCCTGTCCTGTTTCGGCTGCGTCTACATCACCGACGAAGAGCACCTGGAGCGCCAGGACCTGGACGGCGATGGCTTGACGGGCGACGTCGACTGCGACGATGACGACGCCGCCGTGGGTGAGAGCAGCGAGTGGTATCCCGACGGCGATGGCGACGGCTTCGGCGCCAACGTGCCAGTCTTCTCCTGCGAGGCCTTGAGCGGCTACGTGGCCGAGGATGGCGACTGCGACGACGAAGACGCCGACAGCTATCCCGGTGCCGACGAGCTCTGCGACGAGGCCGACAACGACTGCGATGGCCAGATCGACGAGGAGGGGGCGCTGGATCCCTCCACCTGGTACGCCGATGCGGATGGCGACGGCTACGGCGCGGAAGACGCCACGGCCCAGGCCTGCCAGGCGCCCAGCGGCTACGTGGCCGAGGATGGGGACTGCGACGACGAAGACGCCGACAGCAATCCCGGGGCCGACGAAGACCCCTGCGACGGCGTGGACAACGACTGCGACGAGGAGGTCGATGAGCACGAAGACGCGGTGCTGGTCAGCTGGTACGTGGACGGCGATGGCGACGACTACGGCGATCCCAAGGGCCTCGTCGAGCTGCCCGAGGAGTGCTCCCAGCCCGAGGGCTACGTGGCGGACAACAGCGACTGCGACGATGACGACGCCGCC
>CAYVQL010000023.1:0-53384 GCA_964454135.1 uncultured Enterobacterales bacterium
CGCCCCTGGTTTCATAATCCAGGGACGACCAGGCTGGCCGGTGGGGGACTATCACTCGGCGTCGCGCTCGGCGCGCTGCTGCTTGTTGAGGGAGCGATATTCCAGGATCAAGCGACCGCCCAGTCCGTTGAGCAGCTCGTTGGTGGCATCGTCCGAGTTGGTGGCGTACCAGCCCTGCAGGCCCACGTGCACGCCCGGGAAGCTCAGACCGAAGTCGATGACAGGCACCGCCGAGAACACGCCATCGTAGATCTCCACCTTGTAGTTGGAGAAGCCGTTGTTGGTGAAGCCGGGGGAGATGGCGAAGCCGACGGCCGCATCGATGAACTTGTGGCGCACCGAAAAGGCATTGGTCCAGCGGAAGCGGATGGGGTGGACCACCCCGTTGTCGTCCAGCTCGTAGAACTGCTCCGCGTCGCCCCTGACACAGGTGATGTCTTCGCAGAACTCCGCATCGATGCACTCGTACTGGGCGTAGGGCATGCTCATGCGGTAGGCGTCGATGGTTCCGCCGAAGCCGAAGCTGCCGAACATATAGCCCAGGGTGATGTGGGGCCCGAAGCCCGAGACGCCTGGATGGCCGGGAACCTCCAGCACGCCCGCCGAGCTGCGCTCTGTCCAGTCGTAGTGCGCGTAGTCGAAGGAGAAGCCCAGCTCCAGCACCTTGGCAGGGGCCCAGCGCAGGTGCCCGCCCACGCTGTAGCGCGGCGCCCGCACACCGGGATCGTTCTCGTCGGGGAGCAGCCAGACCAGATCCTCGACGGTGAAGAGGGCCGTACCCTGGGAGTAGCCCGACAGGTTGGCACCCACAGCCACCTGCCCCTTGGCCACGGGGGCGCCCACGGCCACGGTCGGGGTGGCGGGGGAGGTCACCAGGGTCTGGCGGTAGCGGGTCATGGGAGTGCAGGCTGCCAACAACAGCAGCAGCACGCAGCTATGCATACGGTGAAACATGGGGTCTCCTCTTCCTCATCTCGCAGGCCAGTATGGCACGGATTTTCGCCATGGGCTCGCCCCATGCGCAATGCGCGCCGCAGCGCTTGCGCAGACGCTCCCACCCAGGTATCCAGCCTCGGCCATGGTCCAGCTGATGCACGTGGATCCGGACGAGCTCGTACTCGATAGCTTTCGGCTTGGAAAGATGGTTTTCGAGTCCGGGTTTCGCCCCAAGCACATGATCTCCATCTGGCGGGGCGGCACGCCCATCGGCCTGGGCGTGGATGCCTACTTCCGCTTCCAGGGCCAGTGGACGCACCACACCAGCCTGGCCACCAGCTCCTACCGGGGCATCGGCGAGCAGAGCGACGTGGTGGTCAAGGGCCTGGAGCACCTGATCCGCTCGGTCTGCCCCGAGGATGGGCTGCTGATCATCGACGATGTCTACGAGACGGGCGACACCATCCGCAGCATCGTCGAGGGCCTGCGGGCTGGGGCCCGCCGCAACGCCCCCCACGACATCCGGGTGGCCACCGTGCATCGCAAGCGGGAGAAGAACCGCTACACCGAGCTGCCCATCATGTCGCTGCACGACATCCCCGCCGATGTCTGGATCGACTACCCCCACGAGCTGGCGGATCTGTGGGATCCCGATGATGCGGACGACTCCCTGATCCGTGAGAAGAACCCTCAGATATGGGACATCCTGCACGGATGCGAACGGGACGAGCCCCTTCCATCGGGTGAGGGATGTCGCTATCTCTCGGCGCGGGAGCTGGTCCTGGACAGCGTGCGCCTGGGCAGCAAGATGGTGCGCTCCGGCTACACACCGGACTTCCTGGTGGCGCTGTGGCCCGGTGGCGTCTGGGCTGGGCTGGGGATCCACGAGACCTACAAGTACTTCGCCCGGCAGCAGGGCCTGCCCGACGACGTGCCCGACCATATTCCGGTCAACACGACCCGCACCCACCTGTCCTACCGCACGCGCATCATCGGGCTCGACTACCTGGCCGAGCACGTGCAGCACCACCACAGCGTTCTGTTCGTGGACACCGTCTACCGTTCCGGCCGCAGCATGAGCGACCTGGTGGGCAGCCTGAAGGAGCTGCTGCGTCGGAACCTCTCCTTGAGCCGCGTCAAGGTGGCGGCCATCTATTGGAGCCCGGATGAGGAGCGCACCTGGACGGTGCAGCCCTTCTGCAAAGAGCCCGATTTCTACCTGCGCAGCACGCAGGAACGGTTGGTCTACCCCCATGCCCCCTATCGCTTCGTCATGCCGCGCCAGCAGCTGGCGCTGCACAACCCCCGGCTGGGCGAGATCCTCTTCGGCTGAGCGAGCTCAGTAGGCGGTTCCCAGGGCGGCCAGACCGAACCACTGGGCCCAGAGCGTCAGCTCCTGGCGACCGTCGCTGTCCAGGTCGGTGACGGCCACGAGCGGGCGACGCTGCAGCGCCAGCCAGAAGCGGTGCCGCCCCTGAAGATCCAGGCCGTGGATGTCGCCGCCGCTGGTGAGGGCCAGCAGGGAAGGGGAGCCGCTGGGACCGAAGCGCCCCGCGTAGACGTCGCGCGCCGTGTGGGAGGTGCAGATCGGCCCCGGCGCCCAGCCCGTGACTAGAGGATCGAGGGCGTGAACCCGGCGTAGGCGCTCGGGCCCGGCCGGCAGCAGCTCCAGCCGGCCATCGGCATGCGCGTTGCGCAGCAGGCTGTCCTTCAGGAGCAGGCGGACCTGCTGCCCGTTGGGGTGGGCGGCCATGTTGATCACGGGGCTGGGAAGGGCCGTGCGAGCCAGCAGTCGACCCTGGGCGTCCAGGAGCTCCAGGCGGGGCCGCTGCTCGAGCACTTGCGGCCGCGCCTCGCCGTTGGCGAGGGGCCCCAGGGGGTGGTCCTGCAGCACGGGCTCGATGCGCAGCACCGCCAGTGCGGGCCGGCCGTCGGCCAGACTCAGCGAGGCCAGGGCGGCCACGCCGTCGTGGTCGCGCTGGGTCCACAGGGGGCTGCCATCCAGCTCGCAAGCTCGCACCGGGCCCTTGCCCCGCTGGGCGCAGACCAGCTCTTGCTGGCCATCGCCGTCCAGGTCGCGGAAGAGAGCGAGATCGGCGGGGAAGGGGAGCGGGACGGCGCCCTGCCGGTCGACGGAGATCGCGCCCTCATCCAGGACCAGGGGGAGCAGGGAGCGCTCGCTGCCCAGGGCCACCCAGCCGCGCCCCACGCTGTCGGCCAGCAGCAGGCGGGCGCGCCCTTCGAGGGGGCCGCCGCCCAGCAGCTGCAGCGCCTGGGAGCCGAAGGAGAGCTCACCCAGCTGGCGCACGACAGCGGTGCCCGCCACCACGCTGCGCGCCTGGGCCGTCAGCTCTTCGAAGCTCTCCGTGGCGTAGCCGGCGTGGTCCGCCGCCACGCCGTGCTGCCCGTCCAGCAGGAAGCTGCGCGGCACCGAGTCCACGCCCCAGGCGCGGGCGGCCTTGCCTCCCCCCAGGCCCACGGGGATGCTCAGCCCCAGGCGCTCCACCGTGGCGGGGACGGCCTCGGGCTGCTTGTCGATGGAGATGGCCCAGACCGCCAGGCCCTGCTCGGCCAGCTCGTCGGAGAGCCGCTGCAGCTGCTTCAGCTCCTCCATGCAGGGGCCGCACCAGGTGGCCCAGAAGGCCAACAACGCCGGTCCCACGTGCGCCGCCAGCTCGAGCCGCCCGCCCCCCAGCCTCTCGACGTCCAGGGCTGGGGCCCGGGGCGGCGGCAGGGCGCCGAACGCGCTGCGTTCGGACGGTGGCGCCCAGGGCAGGGCCAGCCCGCTGCGCTCCAGGCGTTGCCTCGCCTCGGCAGGCAGCGCCGAGGCTGGATCCTCGGGCGCCGCCTCGCTGTCCAGCACCAGCTCCAGGGCGGCCCTGTCCCCCGGGGCTGGGCCGAAGACGAGGCGCAGATCCTGACCGGCCAGGATGTCGGCATCCTGGGCTCCGGCTGCCACCGCAGCGCTGCCATCCCCCGTCTGCACGGCCAGAGCCAGGCTCGCCGTGGCCTGGCGCAGCTGCGACAGGTCGTCCTGGGGAAGGGCTTCGAGCAGGTCCAGGGCCAGGCCGGCGCTGGGTCTGTGCAGGGCCAGGTAGCGGGCAGCTTGCAGGCGGGTCTGGGGCGAGCGCTCGGCCAGGAACTTGGCCAGGCCCTCGTGCTGGGCCAGCTGCCCCCAGAACGCCGCCCGCTGCTCGGCCCCCAGCTTGCCGCCCCTGGCCCAGCCCAGGCTGTCGGCCTCTCGCAAGAAACGCAGCAGGGCGGCATCGACCCGCGCGCTGTCCGCGCTGGCGCGCCATGCGTCCAGGGCCCGGTCCAGCTTCAACGACCGCCCGGCCCGCAGGTTGCTTCCCAGGATGTTGGCTTCCCGATCCACGACGGGCAGGTAGCTCTTGCCCTCGGGGGGCTGGGCGCCGCGGGGCTTGGGACCGCGCTGCACGACCAGCTCCAGGGGTTCGCCTGCGGGGAAGGGAAGCACGGTCAGCCGCAGGCTGCTGGCGACAGGCCCTTTCAGGCAGCCCACGATGGACTTCAGGCCCAGGCCCGCCAGGGAGCGATCGTCGGCCGCGGTCAGCAGGTCGCCCTCCGAGAGACCGGCGGCCGCGGCGCCGCTGTCGGGAAAGACGGCCACCACCAGGGCGCCCTGGTCGTCGGCGCGCACCTGGATGCCCAGGTAGCCGGCCTCGTCCGCCCGGGCCTGGCTGGGGCCGGAGCCCGCCAGCGCCAGCGCGCAGAGCGCGACCAGCGGCGCCGATCTTGCGCGGAAGAGCGCCATCCGGACTCCGGCTAATACGTGAAGATGAGCCCGCCCATGGAGAGCCCCGCTCCGGTGCCGAGCATGATGGCCTTGTCTCCGCGCCGCAAGCGGTCCGTGACCACGGCCTCGTAGAGCGCGCCGGGCAGAGAAGCCGCCACGCAGTTGCCGTAGTGCTCCAGGATGGTGATCATGCGCTCTTCGGGGAAGCCGAACTGCCGGCACTGGGCGCGCAGGGCCAGCTTGCTGGCCTGGTGGGGGATCACCAGGGCGATGTCGTCAAGGCCGCGGGACAGGCCTGGCTGCAGGCGCTCCAGGAAGCCCGGCGCCTTCTGCATGGCCAGCCGGAAGACCTTGCGGCCTTCCATGTGAAACAGGTTGTCCTCGGGGCGCGTGTCGGGGTGGTTGGGATGGCGCGCGGTCCCCCCGCCGTGGATGGCGGTCAGGTCCGCCCCGGAACCGTAGGTCTCCAGACGCGCCACGTGTACGCAGGAGGCCTCGCCCGGCGCAGCGGGACAGAGCACGACGGCCGCGGCCATGTCGCCGAAAAGAGAACTGGTCTCTGCGTGATCGAAGTTCAGGGCGCAGGAGGCGATGTCGGAGGAGTAGAGCAGGATGTTCTTGTGGGCGCCGCTGGCTACCAGCTGGGAGGCCAACTCGAGGCCCACCAGGAAGCTCAGGCAGGTGGCATGCACGCTGAAGCAGGTGATGCCGGACTCGCCCAGCCCCAGCTCCCGCTGCAGCAGGGCGGCGCCGTCGGGGATGGCTTTTTCTGAGGTGCCCGAGGCGTTCAAGATCAAGTCGAGCTCGCCCAGGGGCAGGTCGGCCCGATCAAGGGCCTCGCGGGCGGCCTCGGCGGCCATGGAGCTGGCGGTCTCGCCGGTGACCCAGCGCCGCTCTCGCACGCCCTGGTTCTTGATGATCCAGCGTGCGGAGATCCCGATGCGCTCAGCCAACTCCTCGGTGGTGACGACACGTTGGGGTACGTAGCGACCGACGCCGGCGATCTTGACGGGCCTGGCAGCTGGCATGGCGAGGGGCTCCTGGTGGCGGCGGCGCGAAGCAAGAGCGAAATAACGCCCCTGAGGCGCCACCATGCCCGCGGATCTCGTCAACGTCCAGTGAGAAAATGGCGTGCGCGCCGGCGTCGGCGCAGACCGAGCAGCGCCAGCAGCGCCAGGGGCACGCGCAGCTGCCGCGGCGTCGTGGCGGCGCAGTCGCAGCGCGAGCCTGGGGGCGTGACCAGCTCCGGTGCCGAGCTGCGGTCGACCCAGATCGGCGAAGCCCAGGCCTGCTCGTGGATCTCTTCGCCATTGACCTCGGTGGCCGCCAGGCAGGGTTCGCTGTGCGAACACTCGCTGTCCGCGTCGTCGCGAAAGCCCAGGGCGCGAGCCAGATCGGGTGCGGCGGCCGTCTCCAGCAGCAGGTCTTCCTGCTCCCCGTGCGCCGGCAGGAAGGCGAAGCGCCGGGGGGCCTCGGAGTCCCAGTCGAGCTGGTAGCGATCGGCCAGCTCGGACAGGTCCAGCTGCTCCTGCAGCGCCTGCGCCAGGTCGGCTGCGGTGTAGCGCCCCGCGGGAGCCGACAGGGAAGCCTCCTGGCCATCCGTGGTGCTCAGGACGAGCGCTGCGGCGTCCTCGGGGATCTCGATGGCTCCCACCGGAGCCGCCTCCAGGCGGGCGTAGACCAGCAGCGGTCCCTCGGGCAGCCAGGCGGCCGCCTGCCCCGCGCTAACCAGCGCTTCCGCTCCGCTCCAGCTGCTCTCGCCTGTGGCGGCCGCCAGGTCGCGCAGGATCCACTGGCCATCGGCGCCCAGCGCCGCCAGCTGCAGCTGCGAGATCAGGTGCTGTCCCGTCTCTGCGCGCAGCTGCAGCGAGGCTTCCTGGATCGCCGCCAGGTCCAGGATCCCTCGTAGGTCGTCACCCTGGACGGCGACCGTGTCCCCATCCGCCAACAGGTCCAGCTCCAGCGCGAAGCGCTCTCCGCTGGTGGCCACGGTGTGGCGGGCCTGCAAGCCGTCGAAGATGGCCTCTCGCGTCAGATCCTCTTCCGGCTCGCCGAGGCTAGGCACGCGCACGCCCACCAGCCCGGTCTGGCCGAAGCGCACCTCGCAGTCGGCTTCGGGAGCGCAGGTGAACTGGTAGCTGCGAAACAGCCCGTCGGGCAGCAGCAGGTAGGAGTGGTGGGGGTCGTGGCCCGGGTAGCCGTAGTGGCTGTCTCCCGAACCCACGAAGCCCAGGCGGTGGGCCACGCCAGCCGTGCCCGCCAGGGCTGCCTCGCGCACCACGCGGTCGGCGTCCGCCAGGCCGTCGATGGGATCCTCTTCCAGGTCCATGTCCGCCCGCTCGTTGTTGCCCCAGGTGGAGTGGAGCTCCACCAGGGGTTCCAGGGCGTCGGGATCCTGCAGGCCGGCCAGCCCTTCGCAGAGGGCCGGGTGGAAGGACCAGTCCGTGCTGGCGGGGCGGCGCACGCCGTCCAGGTCTTCGCCATCGAAGCCCGTGACGTTCATCGCCACGTGGTGCGGGACCGTGAAGAAGCGCAGGCCCCCCAGGGCCGGCTCCTGGGAGAGGGCGTGCAGCTGCTCCCAGAGGGTGCAGACGGGGAAGTAGCGGGCCCAGTCCTCGCGGTCTTCGGCCTCTCCTTCGCCGCTGTGCACCAGGGGGATGCAGCCGGCGCTCGCTTCGCAGCTCTCGCTCGAGAGGTAGGGGGCCTCGGGATCGTCGCCCTGCAGCAGGTAGACGTTGCGGTGGCCGTACTGCGGCTCGTCGGGCTCTTCGGGCACGGGCGAGTTGTTGTTCCACTCGTAGCCCAGCAGGGCGACGAAGCGGCGATCACCCAGGGTGGCCAGGGCTTCGTAGCCCGGCCAGGAAGCCACCTCGTCGTAGCAGCCCGTGGCGCCCGCCGGGCAGTGGAAGCGGTTGATCGCCAGGCTCGCCTCCGGCCAGGTCCCGTCGGCCAGCGCCCAGTCGTAGTCGGTGACCGCGCCGAAATCCAGCCCCGCCTCGGTGACCATGTGCAGGAACAGGTCTTCGGGGGTCGTCTCGTAGCGCGAGCGGCTCAACGAGGAGTGCTCGTGGATCACGCCCCAGTAGAGGTGATGCTCATCGGCCCCGGCTGTACTGAGCGCGCCGAGCAAGGCGAGGGCGGAGAGGCAGGACAAGGAGCACCGCGAATGGGGGAGCGCCGATCCTATCGCACCGGTCGCAGGCGCGGCGAGTCCGGGCAGCGCGCCTCTCCATCCGCGTACATAGGCAGGCTCGCTGCATCTCCCCACCCAGCCACAGCTAGGCGGCGCCGCCGTCGTCATCCACACGCGGAGCCCGTCGTCCGCTTGCCCTGCGCTGATGGCCACCACGTTGCAGAGAGGGTCGATCCCATCACGCTGGCCCTGGCGGCAACGTGCACGAGCATCTCGCCCCTTGATCCTGCGACGCCGCTGTAGTGTACTGTTGCGCGCGCGCGCTGCGCGTGCGAACACCCGCACAGGTCCCGAACCCATGAACGCTGTTGTGTCCCGTCTCTTGCCACGCTGGCTTCCCGCAGGGTTGCTCGTGGGACTGTTGGCCGGCCCCGGCACTTCCCGGGCCGAGGAGATCAGCCTGAAGGTGGAGAACTACATCTTCGCGGCTTCCGAGGCGCTCGACGACGGCGAGCCCGCCCTGGCCCTCTCCTTGCTGCGACGGGCCAAGGCCGAGGAGCCGGACTGCTGCATCCTGGAGGAGTACCTCTGCCGCACCTATATGGAGCTGGGGAACCTGGAGCTGGCCAGGCAGTCCTACGGGAACTTCGCCACCTGCATGAAGAGCAGCGACGAGTCCGTGCTGCAGGAGCTGGACCAGCTCTTGCTGGTGGCGGAGGAGGTGCAACGGACGGCGGCAGCGGTCCCTGAGCCCGAGCCGGTTGCCGTGGCGCCCACCCCTGCGGACGAACCCGCGGTCGCGGACAGCGCCGAGGACGGGGCGCCGGAGAAGCGGGGCTACCCCGGTCGAGGGGCGGGCTGGGTGGTGGCCGGCATCGGCAGTGCCGCCGCCATCAGCTTCGGCGTCACCGCACGCCTGAGCTGGCAGCGCGGACAGGAGCACGTCGAGCTGGGCTCGCGCGCGGCATACGAGGATCTGCTGGGCTTGAACCACGCCGCGGTGATCCTGACCGGGGTGGGTGGGGGCCTGGTGGCCACGGGGGTGATCATGGAGATCGTGCTGGCGCGCCGCGGGCGTGCCAGGAACGAGACCCGGACCGCCCAGCTCATCCTGCAGCCCACGGCCGTGGGCCTGTCGCTGAAACGCTGAAAGGTGGGCCGAATCATGCGGGTTGCACCCCTCGCGCTTCCCTTGGTCGCGGCCTTGGGCGCCCATGGATGCTGGCTGGGACCGTGGCCCGACACGGGGATGGAGGACGCCAACGTCGGTTTCCTCTACGTGGGGCCGGTGGGGGACCACGGCTGGACCAAGGCCCACGACGATGGCCGCCTCTACCTGGAGGAGCAGCTCGATGGAGTGAGCTCCCACTACGAGCCCTCCGTGCTGGAGGCGGACGCCCTGGGGGTGATGGAGGATTTCATCGGGCAGGGAGACAACATCATCGTCACGACCAGCTTCGACTTCCTCTCGCCCACCCAGAGCGCCGCTGCCAACTACGCGGATGTCAACTTCCTCAACTGCTCGGGCTTCGTCAGCTCCCCCAACCTGGGTTCGTACTTCGGCCGCATGTACCAGGCCTGGTATCTGGCCGGCATCGTGGCCGGCACCATGACCGAGACGGATCGTATCGGCGTGGTGGGGCCGGTGGTGATCCCCGAGACCGTGCGCCACCTCAACGCGCTCACCCTGGGCGCGCGCTCCGTCAACGAGGACGTCCAGGTGCAAATCGAGTGGATCCACAACTGGTTCGACACCGAGCTGGAGCCCGAGGTCACGAACCAGCTGCTGGAGGCCGAGGCCGACATCATCGTCAGCAAGACCGACACCACCATCCCCCAGGACACGGTCCAGGCGGCCCGCGGCAAGGGCCTCTACAAGTACGACATCTGGTCCATCGGCTACGACAACGAGGACAGCTGCACCAACTACCCCGACAGCTGCCTCACCGCCCCCTACTGGAACTGGGGGCCGCTCTACGCGCGGCTGGTGGAGCAGATGATGCAGGGCAGCTGGGATCCCCACGAGCTGGTGTGGGACCAGATCCAGGCCGTGCCCGAGGACAGCACCATCTACCTGGCCGAGCTGCACAGCGTCGTCCCCGACGCCCTGGCCTTCGAGATCGAGACCAGCATCGCCCGCCTGGCCGAGGA
This sequence comes from uncultured Enterobacterales bacterium, assembly GCA_964454135.1. GTDB lineage: Bacteria > Myxococcota_A > UBA796 > UBA796 > JAFGLY01 > CAYVQL01. The sequence continues at coordinate 9,978 of CAYVQL010000023.1, forward strand.
TGACAATATCCGACTGCCCTTCTCACGGTGAGATTCGGGACAACACGGGCACGATCCGCGTGGACGAGGGTGACGAGATGAGCGACGATGACCTGCTGCGCATGTGCTGGTACGTCGAAGGCGTGATCGCCGAGGACGGTTCCCCCGCCGAGGTGCCTTCGGGCTGCGGCGGGGACACCTGAGGCCTGGCAGGGCTAATAATGAGCGACAGGACCAACACCTCCTCCTCCCGCGTCTTTCGCTTCCGGCGCAAGATAGGATCCGGTTCCTTCGGCGAGGTCTACCAGGCGGAGCTGCTCACCAGTGGCGGCTTCTCCAAGGTCGTGGCGGTCAAGCTGCTGCGGCCCGAGTTCATCGAGGACTCGGACATCATCAGCCGGCTGCGGGACGAGGCGCGCTTGTTGGGCCACCTGCGCCACCCGGCCATCGTGCAGGCCGACGACCTGGTCGTGCTGGGCGGGCGGGTAGCTCTGGTGATGGAGTACGTGCCCGGGGCCAACCTGCTGTGGTTGATCCAGCCCCGACGCAATCCCGATCCGCTACCGCCGCGGGTCGTGCTGGCCGTGATCGGGCGGGTGGCGGCCGCCCTGGAGGCGGCCTGGTCGCGCCCCAGCACGCTCACCAACGAGCCGCTGCGCGTCCTGCATCGAGACATCAAGCCATCCAACATCCGCATCACGCCGGATGGCGAGGTCAAGGTGCTGGATTTCGGCGTGGCGCGGGCCGACGCCATGGAGCGCGATGCGCGCACGCAGGACCAGCTGATAGGTTCGCTGACCTTCTTGGGGCCCGAGGTCTTTCTCAACGGCCCGCAGCTGCCCGCGACCGATATCTACGCCCTGGGCGTCACCTTCTTCGAGAGCATCGCTCGGTCCCGCTTCGGCCGTTGCGGGCTCGGCGCGCAGCAACACAGGGAGATGGTGCGCCGCAAGGTGGACGCCCTGGAGCTGGGCCCCTTCGGCGCGGCCGGGGAGCGCGTGCGCGGCCTGGTGCGCTTGATGCTCGACTTCGAGGCGGTGAATCGGCCCACAGCTGAACGAGTGGCCGAGATCTGCCGCGGCCTGGAGCGCCAGGTGCCCGGTCCTGACCTGGCGGACTGGGCCGGGGCGACGGTGGAGGAGGTGGCCAGCCGCGTGGTGGTGGAGTCCCCCGGGGAGCTGGCGGGCGTGCTCCTGGAGGAAGAGAGCACGTCTACCGGTGTGCGTCCCGGACCGGCGGTCATCTGGAGCGACACTGACGGCAGCGACATGGAGGTGACCGAGACCCTGCCCATGCAAACGCACCGCTCCTGGACCATGGTGATAGTGGTGCTGCTGGCGCTGTGCCTGCTGATGTTGGCCGGGGCGCTGGGTGTGGGAGGCTGGGCCTTGTACCTGGCCGGTCAGCGCAGGGATCCGCCCGAGCTGGCACAGGCCGGGGCCCCCCGCGAGGCCCCTCCTGCCGAGGCCGAGCCCAAGGAGGTGCAGCCAGCGCCCGAGGCCGAGCCTGCCGTCCAACAGGAGACGCGCAAAGAAGCGGAAACCGAGGAGGAAGAGAAAGAAGTCGTCGCCGCCGCGCCGGTCAGCGAGAAGACGGACAGCAGGGAGGGCGCCAGCGGGAGCGATGCGGGTGCCAGGGAGCCAGCGAGCAAGGCGAGCAGCGGATCCTCCAGCGATCGGACAACGGGCGGGGCAAGCAGCGGCGGGGCCCGCGCGAGCGCAGCGGAGCAGGTCGAGGAGCCCGCCGAGGAGCCCGCTACCGCCCTCGTGCTGGACGTGCAGGCCAAGCGTCGCATCCTGCGCAACAGCACCATGGTGACCACGCTGGACACGGGCAGGGAAGGCTGCCAGGTCAGCGTCTTCTGGAAGGTGGAGGGCGAGGCCGGCTGGCGGCAAGTCAGCCTGGCTGGCCAGGGTCCGGCCTTCCTGTGGCAGCTGCCGGTGACCGCCGAGCACCGACCCGCCGTCCTCTACTACCTGCAGGTGTCGGGCTGCGGCAGCGCCAGCTACGGCAGCGCGGGCTCTCCCAAGCGGGTGGTGGTGCGCTGAGGCCGCTGTCGCCGCTGCTGGGGTTATTGGGATCAGCGGACCGCTCGCTCCTGAGGGAGGTCAGCCCATGGAACCCGCCGCCAGCACCGGTGGCCGCCCCTTGTCGCGCCCCTTGCGCGCCGCAGCGCTAGCCCTGCTCCTGGCGCTCTCCTCCTGCTTCGGGGGCGGAGAGGTGGATGTCCCCCAAGCCAATGCGACGGCGGGTCCCTTCGAGATGGTGCTGGCCATCACCGGCGAGCTGGAGGCCGTGAACTCGGTCTTCATCACCGCGCCCGATCTGGGGCGCACCATCAAGGTCACCAGCATCGTCGACGAGGGCGTGCGGGTCGAGAAGGACCAGGTGCTGGTGGAGTTCGATCGCAATGAGCTGGAGGTGGAGCTCGAGGACGAGGAGGCCAAGCTGGAGGTGGCCACAACCAAGATCGCCCAGCACCGCGCCCAGATGGAGGTCAAGCTGGCCGACCTGGGTGACGCCATGTTCCGCTCCGAGCTCGACCTGGAGCGGGCCAAGATGCGCGTCTCCGACTCCGAGACCATTCCGCGGGTGGAGCGCGAGGGGGCCAAGCTGGACGTCAAGGAGTCCCAGGTGGCGGTGGAGCGCGCGCGCAAGGCGCTGGAAGCGGCGCGGCTGGAGGGGGAGGCCGAGCTGGAGCTGCTGCAGATCGAGGCGCGCAGGGCTCAGGCGCGGGTGGACAAGGTCTCGGATCGGCTGGACAAGACCGTCATCAAGGCCCCGGCCGCGGGCCTGGTGATCAAGCAGGACATCTGGCACGGCGGCAAGCGCGGGCCAGTGCAGGAGGGTGACTCGGTCTGGCGCGGCAGCCAGATCCTGGAGCTGCCCGACCTGTCCCAGATGCAGGTGATCGCCTGGGTGCACGAGGTGGACGCGGGGTTGGTGCAGGAGGGGCAACAGGTGTCGGTGGTGATCGATGCTCACCCCGAGCCCCCGCATCGGGGGCAGGTGCAGCGCGTGGCCGAGGTGGCGGTGGAGCGCGATGACGACAGCGGAGTCAAGCACCTCAAGGTCACCGTCAGCCTGGAGCGGGTCGACGAGGTGATGAAGCCAGGCATGACCGTGCGCGCGGAGCTGCTGGTGGATCGGCAGGAGGACGTGATCTCCATCCCCCAGGAGGGGGTGTTCTACGACGAGCAGGAGTCCTTCGTCTTCGTGCCCGGGCTGGGCGGTTGGAAGCGGGCCGCCGTTACGCTGGGTGCCACCAACGACACCCACGTGGTGGTCACGGCAGGCCTGGAGGCTGGCGCGACGGTGGCCCTGGCGGATCCCGAGCTCTGGAGCACCGGCCAGCGCGCTCCGGCGGCCAGCGGCAACGGTCCCGGGTCGTGAGGGATCTGCTGCTGGAAGGGCTGGACGGCCTGCTGGCCCACAGAGCCCGCAGCTTCCTGTCCACCCTGGGCATCCTCTTCGGCGTGGCCGCGGTCATAGGCATCCTCTCCATCGGCGAGGGGGCGCGCCGCGAGGCCGAGCTGCTGATAGAGCGCCTGGGCGTCAAGAACTTCCAGATCAAGGCGCGCGAGGTGGAGGGCGACGCCGAGCAGCTCGAGGAGGTGGCTCGCAAGTCCGCGGGCCTGTCACGACGCGATCAGGCGGCCTTGCAGGCGGCCCTGCCCCGGGCCGTCAGCGTGGGCGGCCTGCGGGTGCTGGAGGTCACAGAGCTGGTGCCGCGGCCCAAGGATCCCAGCAGCCTGCGCGTGGTCGGAGCGGATCCCGCTTACCTGCGGGCCGTAGGCCTGGAACTGCAAGAGGGGCGCCCCCTGCGCTGGGACGATGAGCGCAAGCGATCGCGGGTCTGCCTGCTGGGTAGGGAGGCGCGACGGCAGCTCTTTGGCGCCGGGGCCAGCCAGGGCGCCCGCATTCGGTTGGGGGACTTCTGGGTGACGGTGGTGGGTACGGCGGTGGAGCCCGGGAGCGCCCTCAGCGGAGCCCGGGTGGAGGGCTTGAGCCTGGATGACCGATCGCGCGACATCATCCTGCCCCTGGCCACGGTCTTGGCCCATGGCGGCGTGGGAGAGGAGGGGCCCGAGCTCTCCGAGATCCTGGTGGCCCTGCAAGACCAGGCCCATGTGGAGGGCCACGCTGCCATAGCCAGCCGCCTCATCGGGCGGCTGCACCGCCAGCAGCCCGACTACGAGCTGGTGGTGCCCCTGCGACTGCTGGAGCAGTCCCGCGCGCAACAGCGACTCTTCAACCTGGTGATGGGGTTGATCGCGGGCATCTCCCTGTTGGTGGGGGGGATAGGGATCATGAACATCATGCTGGCCAGCGTGCTCGAGCGCACGCGCGAGATCGGCGTGCGCATGGCCGTGGGCGCGGCGCCGCGCGACATCCTGCTGCTCTTTTTGGCCGAGTCGGCGCTGATCTCGCTGGTGGGCGGCCTGATGGGTGTCCTGGCCGGCTTCGGCATCTCGACCGTCGTGGCGGCCTTCACGGGCTGGGCCACGGCCGTCAGCCTGCACGCCGTGCTGCTGGCCACCTTGATCTCCATGGCCGAGGGAGTGCTCTTCGGCTTGATTCCGGCCCGGCGCGCCGCCCAACTGCCGCCGGCCATCGCGGTGCGCAGGTAGGGGGCGATCCCATGACTGGCAGCCCCATCATCGAGACCCGCGACCTGGGCCGCGCCTATGTCCAGGGCGCCAGCACCGTTCACGCCCTGCAGGGCGTGGACCTGCAGGTGGGGCAGGGGGAGCTGGTGGCCCTGGTGGGTGCCAGCGGCTCGGGGAAGACCACCCTGCTGTCCATCCTGGGCTGCCTGGACCAGCCAACTTCGGGCAGCTACCTGCTGGAGGGGCGAGCCGTGCAGGAGCTGGATCCGCTGGAGCTGGCCCGCGTGCGCAACCGGCGCATCGGCTTCGTCTTCCAGTCCTTCAACCTGCTGGAGCGCATGCAGGCCCATGAGAACGTAGCCCTGCCCCTGCGCTACGCCGGCTGGAACGAGGCCCGCCGCCGAGCGCGGGCGCAGGAGCTGCTGGGGCGGGTGGGGCTGGAGGATCGCGCGGATCACCGTCCGGATCAGCTCTCCGGCGGCCAGTGCCAGCGCGTGGCCATCGCCCGCGCCCTGGCCTGCGATCCGGCCCTGATCCTGGCCGACGAGCCCACGGGCAACCTGGACAGCCGCACCGGCGCCGAGATCCTGGCGCTCTTCGGACAGCTGCACGGCCAGGGGCGCACCATCGTGATGGTCACCCACGACGAAGAAGTGGCGGCGCGCGCCCAGCGCCGCATTCGGTTGGCCGATGGCAGGGTGGTGGAATGAACCGCGGATCGTGGCTCGGCCTGCTGCTCTGCGCGCTCAGCGGCGCTTGCTACGATCCCTTCCCCTACGACCGGCACGACCTGGTCGATTTCCGCATCGCCGCCCTGGCCGTGGACGATGCGACGCCCCGGCCTGGGGGCCAGGTCGCGGCGCGCGCCCTGGTCTATGGGGGCCAGGGCCTCTTCCACGACGAGCTGCCCCAGCTGAGCTGGACCCTGGGCCCAGCCACGGCCAGCGGCCCCGAGGTCAGCCTGCGCGTGCCCGACGAGGAAGGCAGCTGGGAGCTTCAGCTGCACGCCATGCACGCCGACGGCCTGCAGGAAGAGACGGCCGTGCTGCCGCTGCAGGTGTCCGCGAGCCGAGCTGCGCGGCCCGCGCCCGTGGCTGGCGAGGTGCTGCGATACGACGTGCCGGGCTTGAACGCCGACGGCCAGGCCCAGGACTTCGAGCTCGAGCGGCGCCAGGCCCTCGAGGCCGAGGAGGCCCACGACATCGCGGCTGACAGCGCCTTTCGGCTCGTGGCACAGGTGGAGGGCGAAGCCCAGGGGCTGCGGGCCCGTTGGATGGCGGCCGGGGCAGCGGGCAGCTTCCTGGAGCTGGACGAGCTGAGCTCGGACTGGCTGCCGGCCCGGCTGGAGCTCGACGAGGATGAAGTTCAAGTCTCAGAACGCTTGCAGGCGGGGATCTACAGCGCAGTGGTGCTGCTGATGGATGGCCAGGGAGCCAACGCCTGGGCCTTCACGGATCTGTCCGTCGATGGGCGGACATGGATGGATGGAGAGGAGCAAGCCAGCCTGTTGGAGCACGATGGCAGGCTGTTCCGGATCGAGACGGCGCTGCCCCAGGACACCAGCCTGGTCTACGCCACCCTGGTGGAAGCCAGCAGCGGCAGCGGCGTGGCCTTGAGCCAGGTGGAGCCAGCCTCCATGCTGCCGCTCTGGGACCCTTTCGGCCTGCAGGCCCTGGACTGCAGCTGGCCCCTGCCCGACCAGCAGCCCTTTCAGCTGGACTGGCTGGCAGAGGGGCGCTGCTCGCGCCCGCAGGTGGTGGGCGCTCGCCTGGCGCTGGAGGTGCGAGTGCTAGACACGCTGAGGGCCGACAAGCGGTGAGGTGGTTGGTACTGGTCGCCTGCCTGGGCCCGCTCTGCTGCGCGCGGGCGGCCGCGGCGCAGGACGCCCAGGTGGAGCAGGTGGTCTCGCTGCAGGGCGTCGTGCTCGATCCCAGCGGCCTGCCCCTGGCCGGCGCCTGGGTGGCCGAGCTGGAGCGCGGCCTGCACGTGCGCAGCGCCGAGGACGGCAGCTTCGCCCTGCAGTTGCCCGCAGCGGGGCCCGTGCGGCTGCGCGTCAGCCTGCCCGGCTACGCTGATCTCGAGCTGGAGGCGCAGGCCCCCGGACAGGGTCTGAGACTGGTGATGGATCCCGGCCTTCCCGCAGGCGGAGAGGCGGTGGGAGAGATCGTGGTGGAGTCCGCCCCCGACTCGGCCAGCCCGGTGCGGCACGTGCTGGACCGGGAGCAGGTGGAGCGCACCCCAGGCACGCACGGCGACGCCGCGCGCCTGGTCCAGGCCATGCCGGGCGTGGCGGTGACGCGGGAGTACGCCCCGGGCGCCGGCGACCTGGCCATCCGCGGCTCGGGCCCCGACGAGCACCGCTTCATGCTGGACGGCCTGGAGCTGCCCTATCTCTTCCACTTCAGGGAGTTCACCAGCGTCGTGGACCTGGGCCTGTTGGACGAGCTGGCCCTCTACCCCTCGGCCTTCGGCGCCGAGTTCGGCGACGCCACCGGCGCCGTGGTGGCGGGGCGCACCCGCGCCACTTTCCCGGAGCGGCCGGAAGCGGGCATCGACCTGAACGCCATCATGTCGGGCGCCCACCTACGCAGCCCCCTGGGGGGGGATTTCTTCCTCTCGGGCAGCGGGCGGCGCTCCTATATGGACTGGATCGTGGGCGGAGCCAGCGGGCAGTACACATCCTGGCCCGTGTTCTGGGACGGCTTCCTGCGCTTGGACCACGTGCCCGATCCGGATCACCGTACGGCGCTGGAGGTCTTGCTGGCCAGCGATCGTTGGGAGCGGCTGGTGCGCGAGCCCGAGGAGCTGGACCCGGTGGAGGCGCAGTCCGAGCCCCTGCTGGACTACCGCCACCAGTACGTGGCCCTGGCCCTGCGCCGCAGGGATGCGGGATCCGCGGGCCAGCTGGAGGGCATGCTGGGCCTGGTGCTGGACCGCTGGCCGGCCCAGCTGCAGCAGGACTGGCAGGACCGCAAGGAGGCCTCGCTTCAGCTGCGCGAGGACGCGGTCTGGCTGGCCAGCGATGAGCTGCACCTGGCCCTGGGCCTGCGGGCGCGTGCCGAGCGCAGCCTGCGGCGGGCCGAGACCGCGCAGGCCTGGCCCGAGGTGGCCAGCGAGGCGCCCATGCTGGCCCGCGGCCTGGCCGCGGACGAGCTGCTGCAGCGTCTGCGCGCCGGGGCTTATGCCGAGCTGCGAGCCGAGCTGGGCAGCTGGCGCCTGCTACCCGGCCTGCGCCTGGATGGGGATAGCATGAGCGGCGCCATCAGCCCGGATCCGCGCCTGGGCTTCAAGTGGCGGCCCATCGACGCCCTCACCCTGCGCGGTGGCCTGGGGCGCTACTCCCAGTTCCCCTCCACCGACGCGCTGAGCCCCCAGACCGGTGATCCCGACCTGCCGGCGACGCGCTCCGAGCAGGCCGCCCTGGGCCTGGACGGCCAGCTTGCCGGCCGACTGCGCGTCAGCGCGGACGTCTACGCCAAGCGCCTGCGCGACATGGTGCTGGAGGAAGTGGGCGAGCCCCCCATCGGCGGCGTGCAGGGCCGCGTGGCGGGCCTGGAGCTGGGCAGCAGCTACCGCATCCGAGGCGTCTTCTTCGCCTGGCTCTCCGCCTCGCTCTCCCTCAGCCAGCGCCAGCTGGAAGACAGCTGGATCCCCTTCGACTGGTATCAGCCCCTCAGCCTCGGCGCGGTGGCCTCCTGGACCTTCCGGCCCGGCTGGAGCGCGGGTTTTCGCTGGCGCTATGGCTCGGGCTTCCCCTACACGCCGGTGGTCGACGGCCAGTACCGGGCCGACAGCGACAGCTACGATCCCGTGCTGGGGGAGCGCAATTCGGCGGTGATGCCCCACTACCAGAAGTTCGATCTGCGCCTGGAGCGCAGCTGGGAGCGGCCCAGGTGGCGCATCTCCCTCTACGTCGAGGCCTGGTTCATCCCGGAGCCTTCCAACCTGATGTACCCGGTCTACAGCTACGACTACGACGAAAGCACCTTCGTGGAGGGGCCGCGCTTCGTGCCCATCATCGGGTTGCGGGGGGAGGTGCGCTAGGCCGCTCCGTCGAGCCCTTCAAGATCCATCCCAACGCCCCTGCCGCCACCACCAGCAGCCCCAGCCCCCGCAGCTGGCGCCCCAGCACCAGGTCGCCGATGCCGAACAAGGCCCCGTAGACCACCACCAGCCCCGCCACGACCTTGAAGACGGCGGGCAGGAGCGGCTCGGAGGCGCCTTCTCGCCAAGCCGTCCATCCCGGGCCCGGGGGACGCACGCGGGCGGCGAAGCGTCGCAAGGTCTCGGGTTCGTTCTGGGGGCCCCAGAGCGCCACCGGGATCCAGCTGGCCAGGCTGCAGCCCGCGATCAACAGGATCTGGGCCCAGCCGGGCACGACGAAGAGGAAGAGGGGATTGGGGCCGCCGAAGAGATCGGCCGTGCAGAAGAGCTGCAGGCACAGGGCCAACGCGGTGGTGACGCCCAGGGCGGCGAACTCGGCGTGGGGCGTGACCCGCGCCCAGTACCAGCGGGCCGCGGTGACGCTGCCCAGGCCGGCCCCCAGGTTGATGATGAAGACCCAGACGGCGGCGATGTCGCGCACCACCAGGGCCGCCAGGCCCGCCAGCATGCCCATCAGCACGATGCAGAGGCGGCTGGCGCGCACGGCCTGGCGCTCCGTGGCCTGGGGGCGCAGGAAGCGGCGGTAGACGTCCTGCACCAGGTACGAGGCGCCCCAGTTGGTGTGGGTGTCGATGGTGCTCATGAAGGCCGCCAGCAGGCTGGCGATCACCAGCCCCAGCAGGCCCGGGGGCAGGCTGCGAGCCATCAGCAGGGGATAGGCCATCTCGCGGTCCTGCAGCTGCACTGCCATCCCGGGGATGGACAGCCGCTCGCCTTCGGGGGTATCCAGCTGCAGCGCGAAGATGCCGCTGTCGGGCAGGGACGGCAGCGTGGCTTTCAAGACGCCATCGGCCTCGGCCATGATCTGCGCCTCGTTCCCGCCCAGGCGCACGCGGCTGCCCGCAGGTGCTCCCCGGATGCTCAGCTCGCCGCCGTCCACAAGGTCAAGGCTGGCCGGTGAGACCTCCACGACCGCGCCCGAGGAGAGCTGGGCCGTGAGCTTGGCCTCTTGCGGCTCGTCCAGCTGCGGGAAAACCACCAGCGCGGCCAGGGCCACGATGAACCAGGGCCAGGGCCGCAGCGCGTTGTGGGCCACCGCGAACCACAGGCTGGCCCCCTGGGCCTGGCGCTCGTCCCGGCAGGCGGCCAGGCGCTGCACCACGTAGCCGTTGCCCTCGGCCTGTCGCCACCAGCCCGCTATCAGCAGGGCCACGAAGAAGAGCCAGGGCATCTGGGGGTGGTCCAAGCCGGGCGCGAAGGCCAGCACGTCCGCCAGGCGCTTCCCGCCCTCGTTCAGCGTCTGGTCCAGCGCACCCAGCAGGCCGCTGCCGGGCGCGCCTGGGGCCGGCGCGGCCCCCATGCCCCCGAGCTCCCCCAGCACCAGCCAGGCCAGCAGCAGCGCGCCTCCCATGCCCAGCAGGAACTGCACCAGGTCGGTGAAGACCACCGAGCGGAAGCCGCCCAGGGTGGTGTAGGTGACCGAGATCCCTACGCAGACGGCGATCACGGCCGCCGGCGGCACGTCGAAGAAGCTGCGCGAGATCTTGACCATGGCCGCGATGACCCAGGCCATGGTGAGGCAGTTGACGAAGAGCCCGAAGTAGCAGGCCTTGAAGGCGCGCAGGGCGGCGGCGGCGCGACCTGCGTAGCGCAGCTCGGTGATCTCGGCGTCGGTGATCACGCCCGAGCGGCGCCAGAGGCGGGCGAAGAGGAAGGTGGAGATGATGTGGGCGATGGCCCAGGACCACCAGATCCAGTTGCCGCTGATGCCGCCGCTGGCCACGATGCCCGTGATGGCCAGGGGGGTGTCCGCCGCGAAGGTGGTGGCCACGATGGAGGTGCCCGCCAGCCACCAGGGCAGGTTGCGGCCCCCCACGAAGAAGCTGCTGACCGAGCGCGAGGCGCGGCGGCTGAAATAGGAGCCCAAGCCCACCGCGAAGGCGACGTAGAGAGCGATGATCGCCCAGTCGATGGGCTGAAGGCCTGCTTGCATGGTCCGCAGGGCATATCCGGCCGGGTGCAAAAAGGGTAAAGGGTGGCATGACACCGCTAGGCGAGCTGCTGGCCCTGGTGCTCCTGGTGCCGCCCATCGCGATCCTGCACGAGGCGGGCCACGCCCTGGCCGCGCCGCTGGCGGGCTATCGCGTGACCAGCTTCGGCCTGGGCCTGGGTCGGTCCTTTCGCAGCTGGCGCACCCCCTGGGGCTGGGTGCTGCACCTGGGGCGCTGGCTGCTGGCGGGGGGCAGCTGCGTGGCCATCCCGGAGCGGCTGCGGGCCCGGCGCGCCATCTACCACGCCGGAGGCCTGGTCGCGCAGCTGGGCCTGGCCCTGGCCCTGCGGCCCCTGGCCGACCAGCACGTGCTGCTGGCGCGGGCCGAGGCCTTCAACCTGGCGGTGCTGCTCTGGAACAGCGTGCCCTGGCGCTGGCGGGGCCAGGCCTCTGACGGCTGGTGGCTGCTGATGCCCCTGATCCGGGGGCGGCAGGCCGGTCCCTTGATGGGCCCCCGAGCCGTGCTCCAGCGGCTGGCCAGCCACCAGCGGCAGGTGGGGGCGCTGCTGGGCGAGTGGTACGCCCAGCTCTGCCTGGCCTGGCTGGACACGGTCCTGGGGCAGCCGCAGGCCGCCGAGCCCTTCTTCGCTCGAGCCATCCCGGCAGAGCTGAGCGAGGGCCGCCAGGCCCTGCTCGGGCTGCACGGCTACGTCTTGGCCGAGGCGCGGCGCGTGGCCGGCCGCCCGGAGGAGGCGCTGAGCGGCGCCCGGCAATTGCTGCACGGGGTGCCCGAGGAGCTGCCTGCCGAGGCTCGCGATCTGCTGGTGCTGGCCCAGGGACGCGCTCTGCTGGAGCTGGGGCGCGGCGACGAGGCTGCGCAGCTGCTGGAGAGCCGACGAGGGGAGGGGGGATCCGTGGACAACGACCTGATCGCCCTCGAGCTCGCGGTGGCGCTGGCGCAGCACAGGCTCGGTCCCTTCGGCCCCGCCGCCCAGCGGCTGCTGCAGCGCATGTCCGGGCCCTTCCTCGATCCGGTGGAGGCGGCCCGCGTCCTCTGGGACGCCGCTGAGCAGCTGCCCGAAGAGGAACGCGCCCCCCTGGCCAGGGCAGCCCAGCGCAGCGCCGCCCGCCTGCTGGCCTGGGCCGAGCCGCGGGACAGGCAGGCCCTGCTGCTAAGGCTGGGGCCGGTGGCCGGCCTCAAGGGCCAGGCTGGCGAGGATCAGGCGGCGCCACAGGACCCCGCTGAATAAACCAGCCTCTCGACCGACCAAGCCATTGTCGCCCTCCGTCGCGAAAGCAGGCAGATGAATCGCATCTTCTACGCCATCATCGCCATCTCCTTCGTCGTGGCCGGCATCACCGGCAAGATGGCCGAGGTCACCACGGCAGCCATCGACGCGTCCAAGGCCGCCGTGACCCTGGCCATCGGCCTGATAGGTGTCATGGCGCTCTTTCTGGGCTTGATGCAGGTGATGCAGGAGGCCGGCGCCTTGAAGGCCATCGCCCGGGTCATCCGACCGGTGATGGTGCGTCTCTTCCCCGATGTGCCCCCCGACCACCCCGCCATGGGGGCCATGATCATGAACCTGGCGGCCAATGCCTTGGGATTGGCCAACGCCGCCACGCCCTTCGGCATCCGGGCCATCCAGGAGCTGGACAAGCTCAACGGCGAGCGAGGCACGGCCACCAACGCCATGGCGCTCTTTCTGACCATCAACACCAGCGCCGTCACCCTGCTGCCCACGGGCGTGATCGGCCTGCGGGCCTCGTTGGATTCCGAGGATCCGGGGGGCATCCTCACCTCGACCCTCTTCGCCTCGGCCTGCGCCACGCTGGTGGGTGTGACGGTCTGCAAGCTGCTTGAGCGGGTGCCCTACTTCGCCCGCAGCAAGCCGCCTCAGGCCAGCGCGGAGCAGCTGGCCGAGAAGGACGCGGAAGCTGTGGAGGACGCCTCCCTCGGGGCCAAGGACAGCCTGCTGCCCTTCCTGGGGGTGATCGTGGGGATCGTTGGCCTCGTGGTGCTGGGCGTGCTCTACGGCGACCTGGTGAGCGCCTGGATCATTCCCACCCTGATCGTGGGCATGCTCACCGTGGGCGTTGTGCGGGGTGTGAATGTCTACGAAGTCGTCGTGCAGGGGGCCAAGGACGGCTGGAACGTGGCCAAGCTGATCATCCCCTACCTGGTGGCCATCCTGGTGGCCGTGGGTATGTTCCGCGCCAGCGGCGCCATGGGCTACCTGGTGGACGCCATCGGGCCCTTCACCGAGCCGCTGGGCATGCCCGCCGAGGCCCTGCCCATGGCCCTGATGCGGCCCCTGTCCGGCTCGGGCGCCTACGGCATCCTGGCCGACACCCTCAACGCCGAGGGCCCCGACAGCTACGTGGGCTACCTGGTCTCCACCCTGCAGGGCTCCACCGAGACCACCTTCTACGTGCTGGCGGTCTACTTCGGCGCCGTGCAGGTCTCCCGCACCAGGCACGCCATGTTCGCGGCCCTGAGCGCCGACCTGGCCGGGGCCATCGGGGCGGTGATCATCTGCCTGATGTTGTTCGCCTAGCCGCGCTCAGCTGCGCGTCGTGGTCGAGCGGCACCAGGTGTCCAACACAGCAGCGCTGCGCTACCTCGTGCGGCGCTTCACCGCAGCTCCAGCTCGCTTGTTCAGCATCAACAGGTTCTACCGCGACCTGCGCAGTCAGGGCTTGCGGATCGGCAAGGACACGCTGCACGCCTACCTGCGCCACCTGGAGGATTCCTTCCTCGTGTTCACCCTCCCGGTGCACACGCGCTCGGAGCGAGCCCGCATGGTCAATCCGCGCAAGGCCTACCTGGCGGATCCGGGTCTGGCCATCGGCCCCGCCCACCTCACCACCCGTGACCTGGGCTTCCTGCTCGAGAACGCCGTGTACCTGGTCCTGCGCAGGCGGGGATTCGACCTGGCCTATGTGAACACGGCCTCGGGGCGCGAGATCCACTTCCTGGCACGTGCTCCGGGCGCTGCGCCGCTGCTGGTGCAGGTCTGTGCCGATGCCTCGGATCCGGACACCAGGCGCAGGGAGCTGCAGGCGTTGGAAGAGGCCATGCAGGCCGTCGACGCGCCGCAGAGCCTGGTGATCACGCTGCATGAAGCGGCCGAGGAGCGGATCGGGGGGCGGCTCGTGCGCTTCGTGCCGGGCTGGAGGTGGTTCTTGGAGGATGGCATGATCTGAGCCACCCAGCCCCTCAGACCCGCACGCTGCGCGCCGTCCATGGATCCGCCATCCGCGCCTCGTCCCCGACGCGGAAGAGCTGCCGACCTCGCGGATAGCGCTCCTTGATGGTGGACGCCTCGGCACTGCGCGCGCACACATGTGCCCCCGAGTCGGACTCGTCAGCGCCAGGCGCCTGCTCCTTGGTTGCCGGTCCCGGCGGGAGTTGGATGAGCCCCTCGGGTGGCTCCATCCCAGGCCAATAGCCCTGGATGATCGGCCAGCTGCCGGGGGGGCCCTCGAACTGGGGCAAGGACCCGTGATCCAGCTCGTCCCGCTCCCCCCAGAAGCTCACCAGGATTCCAAGAGGCTCACCGCCGCCGCGCTCGCAGCGCAGCGCTCCGTCGGGATCGCGACTCACGCGCAGCACATCGCGGTGCACCAGGTCGTGGTGGCATGAACACAGGGTCGTGAGATTCTCGGGTTGGTGATTCCGGCTCGTGGCCCAAGGATCGATATGGTGCAATTCAAGGTGCTTCTTGTTGCGGCAGCCTGGCACCTGGCAGCGCCCCTTGTCGCGGATCAGCACGGCGCGCCGCGTAGCTGGGGGGATGGTGCGGTTCAGGTGGCCCGGCTTACCTGCGCTTTCGTCGCCTGCCACCACTTCGGCGTCGCATTCGACCAGCGCGCGGGTGCGCTCGTCCAGCTCGATCCTGCCCGCCTGGCCCTCCATCCAGGCTCGGTCGCAGCTGGGACAGCGGTGCTCGATGATCCTGCAGTTGATGGGGAAGGCGTTCTCGCCCGCTGGAATCGGGCGGGGGGCCTGTTGGGACATGATGACCTCTTGCCGCTCCTGCTGGCACACGTGTGCGCGTTCGGCGGGTTCTTCTCGCCCCTCGTCTGCGGGCGACTCCTCGCGGCGCGCCAGCACTGCCGGGGCGGAGGCATCCTGCCCGTCGCTGACAAGCGGTTCTCTCTGGCACATGTCTACCGCTGGGGTGGGGCTCTCCCGCTCTTCTTCCGTGGCCGGCTCCTCACTGCACACGTGTGTCGGCGGAGGGAGTTCCCCGCCTTCTTCGGCGCTCTGGTCAAGGTCGCCATCCAGGCATCGTTCGGCCATGTAGAGCAGCAGCTGGCTGGAGGACATATCGGGGTCGCCGAGCTGGTGGCGCACCAGCGTCAGCGCCTGCATCAGGCGCTCGAAGTGGTACAGATCCAGGCGGAACTTGGCCCACATATAGCGTGGGGGCTCCCAGGCTTCGTCCGCATCTGGCGGTGGCGCCCCGTCGCGGGCGTCGGCCACGAGGTCCTCCAGCTCCCGACTGGTCACCTGCAGTGCCCGCTCCACCCAGGCTTGTTCGGTCTCGGGCGTGGCGATTTGAGCGACAGTTCGTGCCTTGGTCCAGCCCAGGGCGCCGCAGCATAGCGCTTGGTCGAGCGCCGGGAGCGTGGGGAGACGCCTGCCCACCAGGGCGAGCTGTCTGGTCTTGCTGGAGCGGAAGCCGAAGGCTTGCTCGCCGTACTCCACCAGGCCGGCGTAGCCCAGCTCGCGGTAGAGCCTGGTGCGTTCCATTTCGGTCAGGCCCAGGGCGATCTCGCGGATGGCGCGGCGTTCGATCCGGACGGCCTGCTGGATGCGCTTGTGTAGCTGGTTGGCTTGATCGCGCGCGCAGGGTTGCTGCTCGGGTTCCGGGGGATTGGCCGGAGGGCGCTGGGGCGGGTCCTGGGAGGGGGCCTTGGAATGCTGGTGGGAGGGCTGCGCCGAGCTGGAGGTGTTGTCGTGTTCAAGATCGCAGTATTTACACATGGGTGCTCCGGCGCGCTGTCAAGGGGTCTGGGGTGATGTGTGGAGAAAAGAAAGGAAAAAGCATTAATATAGAGTCATAAACCTAACGCGGAGAGAGGGGCGGGGCAAGCGGGAATTGCGGCAAGAAGGACAGAAAACGACCGGTAGTTGGTCTGCCCTCCCGATGATCTCGAGGCCGCTCGTCTGCGCTCCGTTTGCCATCCATGCGAGATGCGGAGTGGCTGTCCTCTCTTCTCCTCGCCTTGTCGCGGCGCCTCCTGGTGGCTGCCGAGGCGCAGGCCTCAGCGCCTTGCGCAATGGCCCGCTTGGCTGCGCAGGAGGCTTCCTGCGTCTGGGCTGGCTACGTCGTCGGGCTGCTTCAGGGCTGGGATCTGCTGGGCATTGGTGCACACTCCGCCTCGCTCTGCGCCGCTTCCAGCCCTGGCCACGGTTCCCTGTCGGGGCAGGGCGGGAAGGAGCGCGAGGGGGTTCGGTGCGGTCGGTCAGGCGAGGAGTGGCGGGAGCGCGTTGGGGTTCAGGGTCCGGTGAGGATGAGCGGGCGCACGTGGGGGATGGCGGCGCGGACCAGCTGCGCCGTTCGGCGGGCGCCGCGGCCGGTGGCAGCTGCGAGGGTGCCAACCGGCGTACGCGGGCCATGAGGCGCGAGGCGCTCGGTTGGGCCGAGGTTGAAGAAGGCGAAGGTGCCGTCTGGGGTGACACCCCGGTAGGCGCGGTCCCAAGGCTGACGCTGCGCGCATTGTGCAGCTGGCCGACTGGGCTGCGGGTAGCCTCCTTGGTTCGTTGCGGAGCGCCCAGGACACGGTTCCCGGGTTCTGGGCGCGGTACGGCGCCGTAGCCGAATCCAGAAGGCCGGGTGAGCGCGCTGAGGGAGCTGCGAGCTGCGATTTCCTGATTCTCGAGCTTGATCATACAGTGGCATGGGCTGCCTGATTCGGAGCGACGCGGGCGCGGTCGGCGCGCTGCATCTCATTCACCACCGCGGGTGCGGATCTGGCCTGGGCCGTCTGGGCGGCAGATTGCGGCCTGTTCTCTGGCTGGCAGCCCGGGTTCATATCAGCTCCAGTTCGCGCCTAGGAAGACCTGGGTTGCGGAGGAAGGCTCCTGGTCGAATTCGGAGGGGGAGGCAGCGCAGCTAGGGTTTCCATTCCAGGCTGAGGTCGAAGATGGGGGCGAGCATCTCGTAGTACTCCCGGATCTCGGCCTCAGGAAGGGAGAGACGCACGGCGGCGTTCGTGAGGTGTACAGTTGGGATGGGGTCTTGGGGATCGAGCCAGGGGCCCAATCCATCGAGGTCACGGGATAGGAGGCGCTTGGGGACGGCGTCGAGACTGCGGGCCAGCGTTGAGAATGTCTCCGTCCGAACCTTTCGCTCCGTGGATCGTAAGGAACGTCGCATTACCTCGGTGCCGCGGGGGTCGTGGAGGCGGTGGAGAGCCAAGGCGGCCCGGAGCGACATCTTCTCGTCTCTGCTCACCAGCAGCTGGCTGAGATGAGGGACGGCGCGGGTATCGCCGATTGCTCCGAGCGCTGCGAAGACCGCTTCTTGCAGCTCTGGTTCGGCTCCCTCGAGACCGGCAAGCAGCGGAGCGACTGCCGCTTGGTTTTGTTGTCGGGCGATGCCTTCGAGCGAGATCCTCCGGTTGTCTTCATCCCGGTCCTGCGCTCCGGCAAACAGCACGGCGAGTCCCTGCGGGTTGGCGGAGTCTCCCAGTACTTTCTCGATCCAGTATCGAGTCCGCACCGCACTGTTGGGGATGTTCGGGAAGAACGCCACCAAGGCAGCGACCTGCTCATCCTTGGGATTCCAGATCGGCCGGATTGCCTTGCCCGGTCCATGAAAAGAACCCAGCCAGCCCAGCGCCCAGGCTGCCGCGTGGCCGAGGGGACCGGCGTCGTGCAGGGAAGACATCAATCCTTCGATGAGTTCGGGGCTGGCTGCCAGGCGCCCTTCGAACGCGGCCACCATCGCGACAAGCGCCGCCGCGCACTTCTCCAGGGGATCCTCCGAAACCAATCGCTCTGCAAGGGCAGTTTCCCGTTCGAGCTTCGTTCGAGTGAACGCAACAATGGCGTAGAGACCGCCGGGGTTCTCTCGAGTGATTGAATTCCTATCCCGAAACTCCTCAATCAGGACCCGCTTCGTCAGGGATGTCCAGACGCTTCTCCCCACCTCCCTGGCTGCCGAGTCCACCGGAGTAGGGAGCGACCCCAGTCCGTCATTTTCGCCAACTTGGCTCGCGAACCGCCTCAGCACCTCCTCCGCCACCTCATCGCTCACATTGGGCTCATCCGCCAGGCACAGCGCCGCCTGGATGGCGCGCGGCCGCGCCATGACCGCCGCATCCTCTCCCGCCGCGGGCCGCAGGATAGCCAGCAGTACGTCGTCCACATCATCATCCGGACAGTCGCTCACCATCAGCCGCAGGGTCTCTCGCCAGCTCTCGTGGACGACCTTCTCGAAACCTGGTGAGCTGTCTGCCTCCTCCACCACCCCCGCCAAAGGCCCCACCTGCTCCGCCAGCGATGGCCCGCGCTCCCGCCCCGGATAGCGCCCATCGATCAACGCGCGTGCCGCCAGGTACTCCTGAAACGTCAAGTGCCGGAACTCCCAGACCGGATTGGCTCGCACCAGCTCCCGATCCCAGGCCCCGCCCGCCTTGATCAGCAGGCTGGAGCGTGCCTTCAGCAGGTGCAAGAATTCCTCGGCCGAGCGCCGCCGCACCGCGCGCAGGCGGCGGTAGTCCTGCCGCAGCTGCTCCAGCAGGTCCAGCAGCTCGTTCTCATGCAGGCGCTGAACGCCCCGGCGGCACATCTCGAAGGCCACGAACTCCAGCTGGGGGATGGCCTCGTCGTCCTCGATGACCTCGTAGAAGCGGGGATTCCAGTTCAGCAGCACGCTGACGGCCTCGTGGTAGAGCTTGGTGCGCCGGCTGGGCAGCTTGCCCACCTTGCGCTTCACCAGGGCCAGGGTGGTCAGCATCATGGGATTGCTGGCCAGGCGCTCGATGCGGTCGCTGGAGTGCAGGGCCTGGCGCAGCTCCTCGATGCGGCTGGCCTGCTCTGCGGAGGGGAAGTTCTGGTAGGTGGCCCGCACCCAGCGCTGGGCGAAGTCGTCCTTGTCCTCGGCCGACAGCGGGGTGATCAGGCAATGCTCGAAGTCGCGGCCCATGCGGTAGGGCATGTCGCGGTAGCCCACCACGCGCGAGGTCACCACGATGGGTGCCGCCGGGTAGCGGGCGGCCGTGTGCTCCAGCTCCTGGCAGAGCAGCACGCGCACCTGGGGATGGGTGACCTCGTCCAGGCCGTCCACCAGCAGCAGCACCTGGCCCTTGGCGATGCGGTCCAGGATGACGGCCTGCATCAGCTGCGCGTCCTCCGGCAGCATGTCCGTGCGCTTCAGGTGCTGGCCCAACAGGTCGCTGAAGCAGCGCCCCAGGGCCGCCTCGCTCAGGTCGCGGCAGCGGATCAGCACTGGGATCCAGGGCATGTCGGGCAGCGTCTCCACGTCGGGCAGCTGGCGCGCCTCGTCGTCCTGCGTGCGCTTGAGCAGGTAGGCGGTGGCCATCCAGCGCAGCAGCGTGGTCTTGCCGCCGCCCGGATCCCCCAGCACCACCAGGCGCTGGGCCTCTGCCAGGCGCGCCCCTGCAGGCGCGCGCTCCTGGGGATCCGGAGGTTGCTGGCGCGGCGTGAGACTGGCATCATGGCCAGCCTCCCAGCGCCGCCAGGCCTGGCGCCGTTCCTCCAGGCGCGTCGCCGTGTCGCCCTGTCGCTGTCCGCCCTCCACCGTCACCCGCAGGGGCAGGTAGAGCTGCCGCAACAGCAGAGTCTGGGTGGCGATGTGCACGTCCTCCTGGGGCCTGTTGGACAGGTCGATGATGTCCTAGGCGCGCAGCGCCAGCTGGCTGTAGCGCGCCAGGCCCCGCTCCTGCTTGGCGGGCGCGTAGATGCCGGCCGCCTCCTCGGCACGACGCTTCAGCTCGGCCACCTGGCCGCGCAGGAAGTCCAGGCTGGCCTGGTGGCGCCAGGCGGCCAGCGGCTGGTGGAGAAAACGGCCCGCTTCAGGGCCTCCATGTAGCGTTCCCGCAGAAAGCTGCGTTGCGCCTGGCTGGCATCGCCGCGCTCCAAGGCCTGCTCCATGGCCGTCAGCAGGCGCTCGCGGGTAGCGCAGCCCTCCTCGATGCCTCCGGCGGCCAGCCAGGTCGCCAGGTCACGCTGAAAGGGCGCGTCTGCCAGCAGTGCCCAGAGGGCCTCCTCGTGAGGAGCGACACCCGTGCGCCTGCGAGCGCGGCCCAGCTTGGCGCAGGCTATCGCCACCTCGTCGGGCAGGGAGCGCCAGGCCGTTATGGCGCTGCGGAGGGCCTCCGTATCCCCCAGGGCTCTCTCGAGTCGGCGCCGGTCCCTTCTGCGAGCTTGGTGGAGATACCATTGGCAGCCAGGCCCACCATGAAGCCGATCAAGGTCTCGAGGAGCATCGCCAGGTCCTCCCGTCAGATGTCACGCCATCATGCACCCGGCGCGGGAGACTTCGCAAGTTGGCGGTCTCGCGCCTCGGGCACGACGTGTTCGGCGCCTTGGCGAGGATCTGACAGGGGCGGTCGTGGCGGTGTTCGCTTGCGGGACGGATTTGGCGTCCCGGCGCCCATGGCAGCCCAGCGCCGTGATAGACGGTCGGGACTGGAGGATTCCATGCCCGAGAAACCCACCGAGACCCCGGTCGAAGAGACCGAAGCCGCCGCGAACGAGGTAGGCGAGAGCAAGCCTGCGGCGACCCTTTCCAGGGGGCCCGCGGCCAGCCCGCTCACCCGCGCTTCGGACAAGGCCGCGCGGCCTGGCTTCCGCAGCCCGGCCAACAGGCGCTCCAAGGCTACGCGCAAGAAGCGCAAGCGCAGATAGAGGCAGGCAGCTCCATGCGCTCCGATGAGCGGAAACCAATTCCGTCTCAGACCTTCGACCTCCGCGCCGACACCTCGGTCCTGTGCATGATGCCGGAGGGATTGGAGAAGGAGACGGCGTCCAGATCCTCGGTCGATGCGCTGGCGTCGCCGTAGCTGGCCTTTCGCGACCGGCGCCCGCGTCCGACGTCCGGCGCGGTTCTCCCCTGGCGGCAGGCGCTCTCCGCAGGGCGTCCGCTGCCGAGCCCGTAGCTGTGGCTGGCGCTGCGCGGCTTGGCCAACCTGTCCAGGACCTTCACCAGACAGGCGTTGGCATGCCGTATCTGGCGGATGCCCGCCACGGCGGTCTCGTGCTGGAAGCGCACACCCAGCGGGCTGCCGCCGGCCAGCAGGCGCCCGAAGATGCTGCGCCTGATCTCGATGGCTACCACGGGCCCCCGGGCGCGCAGGGTGGAGGAACGCTGCACGCTGTCCACCAGGGCCAGCTGACCGAGCATGGTGGGAGCCTGGACCGTGGCCAGCCGGCGCAGGCGGCCCTCCATCATCTTGATCACGTCGACGCGACCTTTCGCCACCAGGAAGCAGCAGTCACCGACGTCTCCCTCGGTGCACAGGATCTCGCGGTCCGCGTAGATCACCGGTGGTGTCAGGCTCACCAGCCGCTTCAGGTCCTGGATGGCCAGGCCGCGCTCGTCGGAGATGCGCTCCAGGGGCAGCGAGCCGCGATAGGCGGTCCGTTGCCGGCGCGGCGGGGCGGTCATGCGCTGCAGCGCGCCCCGCTTCGGATCCGCGCCGCCAGGACGCAGCTGCCTGTTTCGGTCGCGGATCTCGTACTCGATGAGCTTGTGGGTCCCCCGCAGCCGCTTGCAGAGGCGCGGCAGCAGGCTGCGCATCATGGCGGATAGGACGGCTGGATTGCGACGCTGCAGATAGGCCAGGGGTCGTCGGTCGATCGTGCAGATCTCGGCTGATCCCTGGGCCCAGACGGTGGCGGCGCCCTTGGTCGGATCGATGCAGTTCATCTCGCCGACCACCTCGCCGGGACGGAGTTGGCAGAGCTGGTGCTCGCGTCCCCTGGAGTCTCGGACCTGCACGCCCAGCCTTCCCCGCAGCAACAATGCCATGGACGAGTCTCTGCGCCCC
The DNA here is from genome assembly GCA_964454135.1 of uncultured Enterobacterales bacterium. GTDB lineage: Bacteria > Myxococcota_A > UBA796 > UBA796 > JAFGLY01 > CAYVQL01. The sequence continues at coordinate 31,689 of CAYVQL010000023.1, forward strand.
TGGTGGAACAAGACGTCGCCTGCGGAGAGGTGGCGCGGGCGCATCATGGTCTGCAACAGGTCCAGGTGCTCGCCCTTCAGCAGGGAGGACAGGTCGGATCGTAAAAAAATGTCAGCGTTAGTGGCGTGAATGGGCATGGATTTGCTCAGGGGGCGACGTTGTGCGTTCTGCAAGACGAGGCCTGCAGGTGTCTGCGGACGAGCTGAGGGCTTTCGCGCAGCGTCTACCTCCAGTCTTCGTGCAGGCCTGGTGGCGGCTCTGTGAGCAGGGCGTGCTGAAAAGCACAGGAAAAAGAGGGAAATGCGTGTCTGGTGAGGCCTGTTGTCTCGCCGCTCTCTCGCTGGGAACCGCTATGGAGAGCGCACCTCGGGCCCAGGCGCAGCTGGCCTGAAGTACAGAGACTGCCGCCGCCAGAGTGGGGAATTCTTGCGACAGCCGCGAGTCTCCGTCCTGCATATTCTAGAATGCGACGGTATGGGTGTCAACAAGGCCCCCGCCCCCCCCCCCCCACCACACCCACTTCGACGCCCCGCTCACCGCATCCTCCTCATCCTGCCCGTTGTCCCCATGGCAGGCGGCGCAGCTGGAGGAATCCTCCACGTCGGTGTGCTCGTCGATGAATTCCGCATCCCAGCCCGACTGCTCCACGCACTCGGGCTGGTGGATGTTCCAGGCCTGGTGGCAGGCGAAGCACTGGGCCTCGCCCCAGCCCAGCGGGTGGTCCTCTTCCGTCAGGATCAGCCCCTCGGGCCCGTCCAGCAGCGCCTGCACGTCGGTGCAGGGCTGCGGCTCGCCGCAGGCGGCCGCCAGCAGCAGCGGGATGGCCAGGGCGCGCCTCATCATGGCCTCCTCCCATCAGCCGCGCTGTGGCAGGCCACGCAGTCGGCCTGCAGGTGGCAGGTGCCGCAGGCCGCGGGATCGGAGAAGGAGGCGATGCCGTGCACCACAGGCCAGCTGCGGTCGTGCACCTGGTAGCGCAGGGCTTCCTTGCGCTCGTGGCAGTCGATGCAGAAGCGCTGCTTGTGGCAGCTGCGGCAGCTGGATTCGTCCAGGCGGGCGTCGCTGCCGTGGCCCGCGGTCCAGCCCGCGCCGTGGCTGACAGGCAGGGCGTCGCTGTCGTGGCAGAGGCCGCATTTCCTGGGCGCCCGCACGGGGCGCTCGGCTTCCAGGTGGTGGCAGAGGTGGCACATGTCCCGGACAGGCAGCTCCAGCTCGACCACGGTGACGTATTCGCCGGTGGCGGGGTCTTTCTCGGCCCCCATGCTGTGGCAGGCCGTACAGCTCAGCTCGGCGCGCTCATTGGCCGGACCATGCAGATCGTGGTCGAAGCGCGCCAGGATGGGGGAGGGGACCGCGGGCTCCGCAGCCGGCGCGGCTGGCTCATCGGCCGGCCCTTCCTGCTCCGAGGCCTCCTGCTGGACAACCTGGGAGGCGGACTCGCCCCCGGCCGCGGCCGTGGCGCCGCTGGCGGCGTCGGGTCCAGCCTCTGCGGCCTCCACGGGCTCCGCTGGCGGAGGCAGGGGGACGGGGGCCGCAGCAGCCGGCTCCGGCTCGGCCGACGCGGCCGTGGCGGCGGTCCCAGGCGCGGGAGGAGGTGTGGCGGGCTCGGCCGCCGGCTCGGCCTGGGGCGGGTGGCAGAGCGGGCAGGCCTGCGGCCCAGGCGCCCCTCCCTGGCCCGCGGGATGGTGGCAGGCGTGGCACATCTCCTCGCGGGACTGGCTCAGCTGGGCCTTGCCCCCTGCCAGCTGGTGGCAGGAGAGGCAGGTCAGCCCGGCCTGCTGGTTGGCCACGGCATGGCGGTCGTGGTCGAAAGCGACGGACGCGGCCCCCTGGGCCACGGCGGCCAGCACGGCGCCGAGCGCCAGCAGCAGGACGACGGCCCTCATCCCGGCAGCCCCACGACGAGATAGGCGCCGCCGCGCAGGTCGGCGTTGCGCTCGGGATCGCTGGCCGCGTCGAAGGAGGCGCCGGCGCGCATCCAGCGGGCGAGCTCCAGCTGCAGCTCGAGCCCGCCTGCCAGGGCCAGGTCCCAGGGGTCCTCGCCCTTCAGGAAGGGCACGGCGGCCCCCCGGACCAGCAGGCGCGCCTTGTCGCAGGCCTGCCAGCGGCCAGTGGCGGAGAGGGCGTGGTAGCTGCCCCCGGGGCCGCTGCGCGAGCTGTAGGCCGGGATGATGCGCAGGCTGCGATCCCCCAGCGCGGGTTGCCAGGAGCTGTCGATCCTGTGGCCCAGGCCGCGCTCCTGGTCGCCGTAGGAAATGAGCGCGTAGCGCGCCGATAACACGGACCAGCGGGCCCCCAGCAGACGCAGGCCGGCGCCGGCCTCCTGCACCGCGCCGCCAGCCAGGCTGTCCAGGATGGCCTCGCCGAAGAGGGCGCCGGGATCGGCGGCGCGACGGTGGCGGCCGTGCAGGCTCAGCTCGAGCGGGCTCCAGGGACGGGCCCAGAGATCGGCCTGGGCCCACTCGAGCACGGCCCGGGTCGTCTCGCCCTCGAAGGGCTCGGCCAGCACGGCCCGGGCCCCCAGCCGCGGTGCGCGCTCGCCGCCGCCCAGGGCCAGGCGCGCCTCGGCGTCCTGACGCAGCACCAGGGGCGTCTCGGCGCCGTACTCCACCTGGCTGCCCAGCCGCGCCTGCAGCTGGCGGCTGTGCAGGCCCAGGGCCACGCGCCCCAGGCCGGCGCCGTCCAGCAGGTCGTCCAGATCCTGGTGGCGCGCCAGCCCGCCCCAGGCCTGCAGGGACAGCAAGCGGCCCAGCTCGCGCTGGTAGCCGGCGCCGTCGTAGGTCTGGGGGCGCAGGGCGCCCAGCCCCTGCTGGCGACCCAGGGTCCATTGGCCGCCCAGCAGCGGTCCGCCCAGGTTCAGGGCGTAGATGTCGGGATCCACGGTCTGCCCCAGGCCAGCCTGCCACTCCAGACCGGCCAGGCCCTGGTAGGCCAGACCATTGGACTCTCCTGCCAGGTGCAGGGTCTGCCAGGCCGGGACCATGCGCTGTCCGAGGTAGTCGTGGCGCAGCTGCGCCGCGCTCTCCAGCTCCAGCTCGGCAGCTCGCGCCGGATTGCCGGCCACGCAGGCCAGCAAGGCAGCAGCGGTCGCTACGGCGACGCTCCGGGGTGAAGAGAGGTAGGCCATCGGCATGCTGGTGATTAACGCGCTGGGGTGGTCATTGGCCGTGACGGGAAGCGCCAGATCCGCCGCCCCGGGGCGCATGGCGGAAGGGGCGGAGCCCATGAGAAGCGCGGCAGCTCCGGCTCGTGGGGCAGGACCACGTGCTCCAGCCGCAGCTCGTCAGGCCCAAAAATAGCCAGCCCGTACTGGGGCGCGCCGTAGGGGCTGCCCAGGGAGCCCAGGTTGAAACAGGGCGTAGCCCCCACCCGCTCGCAGCCGGCCGCCTCGTGGATGTGGCCGCAGACGCAGAGGCGCAGATCGCCGGACTCCAGCAGCTCGCGGATGGCCTGGGAGCCGGCCGCGTGGCCGCTGGCCGTGCGGTCCGCCGCGCAGCCCTTTGGCGGACAGTGGGCCAAGAGCACCTCGGCCTGCTGGCGGGGCAGCTGGCGGACCCAGTCCTCGCCCCACTCGTAGGGAAAGCCGAACCTGGCCGGCCCCGAACCCCCGATCCCCCAGACGCCCAGGCCCGCCACCTCCACCCACCGACCGTCCGCATTGCGGGCGTATGGACGGCCATCGAGGTCGGGCAGGTCGTGGTTGCCGGGTACGTAGACCACAGGTCTGCCCGTGGCCGCCACCGTGGCCAGCACGCGCCTGCCCGAGTCGCGCAGCTCGTCATCGGCCGCCAGGTCCCCCACCAGCAGGTAGGCCTGCGGCCGCTCTTGCTCCATGGCCTCCAGCACCTGCCGCAGCCAGTCCATGCGCCCGTGCACATCTCCCAGCAAGCCCAGGACGACGGGCTCGGCCCCCGCCATCAGAGCTCCGCGAAGACCGACAGCGGCAACCAGACCCGGCTGCCCCAGGCCACCTCGTTGTGCTCGGCGCCCTGTTCCCACCAATGCCACAGGTCTTGCTCGTACTGGTAGCCCAGGCCCTCGAGCGTGTCGGCCATCTGCAAGGTCTCGCAGTAGTTGTCGCTGGCGTCGGGATCGTCGTCCTGGATGCCGTCACCGTCGGAGTCCCAGCAGGTGCCCTCGCCCCCGGAGTCCAGGTAGATGGCGGTGGAACGATGACCCGCCGCGGCGTAGCGCTCGATCATGGTCTGATTCGTCGCGCCGAAGCTGCCCCAGCCCAGCGTACCCGACATGCAGGCGGCGAAGTCGTAGCTGCCCTCGTACTGCCCGGCGATGTGAAGCGAGATCAAACCCCCCAGGGAGGAACCCAGCAGGCCATTGACCTCGGCCTGGCCGTAGCGCTCCTCCACCAGGCCGCGCACCTGCTCCTGCACCAGGGCGGCGTAGGCGTCGCCCCAGCCGCCGTACCAGGCGCCGTGCAGGAAGTCCTCGACGTGGGTGTACTCCTCCATGCGATCGGCGGTGTTGTCGATGCCCGCCACCAGGATGCCGTCGGGCAGGCTGTCCTGCAGCTGCCAGCCGCCCCACATGCCCTGGGGATCGAAGAGGTTCTGCCCGTCGTGGGCGTAGAGCACGCGGTCGAAGATCCCGCCCGCCGGCACCCAGATGCGCAGCGCCCGCGAACGCAGGCCCTGCCCCTCCACGGCGGGCCAGCGCTCCAGGTGGGCCTGTTGGGCCTGCACCAGGCTGAGCTCGCCGTTTTGATCGTAGAGGTAGCGGCGCGCCCAGGGATCGGCCTCCCAGGCCTGCGCTCCATCGGTGAACTTGTAGCCGGCGTCCGTCGGGCTCTCGATGTCCAGCTCCAACCAGTGCAGGGCGCCGTTTTGGTTCATGGTCTGGCCCTGCCAGTCGTTGAAATCGCCGGCCAGCTGCCACTGCCCGTCGCCGCAGGCGCAAGCGAAGAGCCAGCTGCCGGAGCTACTCTGCAGCGGCAGTCCGCAGGACATGGCCAGCTGGGAGAGCGCCTGCTCCACCTCGCTGGCGGACGGGCTGGCGGACTCGAAGAGGGCGCGTAGGGTCTGCTCGTCGGCCGAGCAGTCCTCGCTCGGGATCGCGCTGTCGCCCGTGTCCGCGCCGCCGCTGTCCGCGGGGACCGGGTCGGCGCGTTCCCCCTCCTGGGCGCTGCAAGCAGAGAGCAGCGAGGTCATCAGCAGGCTGCGCCCGTCCATCAGCAGCAGATGTCCTCGCCGCCGTCCACCCGGATGCAGTTGCCCGTCATCCAGTAGGTGCCGGGGCGCGAGAGCTCGAGGATGCAGTGACCCACATCTTCGGGCTGCGTCATGCGACCGCTGGGGTTGCGCTCCTGGGCTATGGCGACCATGCCCTCGTGACCGGGGATGCGCGTCAGGGCCGGGGTCATGGTCACCCCCGCCATGATGCTGTTGACGGTGATGCGCCGGGGCGCGAGCTCCACCGCCAGCTGCCGCACGATGGCGTCCAGGGTGGCCTTGGCCACGCTCACGGGACCGTAGCTGGGCCAGACGCGGTGCGTGCCCGCCGAGGTGAGGGCGAAGATGCGGCCGCCCGCCCCGCGCTGGGGATCGGCGCCCATCAACCCGGCCTCCACCAGGTCGCGGGCCCACCACAGCAGGCTGGCGCCCATCACATCGAAGGTCATCTCCAGCTGGCGCCGGCGGATGGGTCTCACCTGCTCCTGCGCCACCAGCGGCCCCAGGCTGCCAAAGGCCAGCGAGTGGATCAGCACGTCCACCTGTTCCCCGGGAGCCAGCAGGCGGGTGATGGCGTCGAGCACGCTCTGGCGCTTGGCGTCGTCGGCCGCGTTGGCGTTGAAGAAGTGGACCTGGACCTGGCAGGCCTGCAGCTCGGCCTGCAGGGCCTCCACGGCGGGCATGGCCGACCGCCGGTCCAGGTGCACGCCCAGGATGCCGTAGCCCTGCTTCGCGAAGCTGCGCGCACAACCGGCCCCGATGCCCGAGGAAACCCCCAATACGAGCACCCAACGACGGGGGCTGGTGCTCATTTATCAGCCTTGTCTTGTGCGTCGGCTGTAGATTCTGCATCGGTTGGGGGCGCAGCTTCGGCGGCGGGCGCAGCTTCGGCGGCGGGCGCAGGCTCGGCCGCGGGCGCAGCTTCGGCGGCGGGCGCAGCTTCGGCCGCGGGCGCAGCTTCGGCCGCAGGCTCGGCATCGGGCTTGAAGCTCTCCACCACCACGGCGGCCATGCGCAGCTCTTCGATGTACTCCTCGCGCAGCTCCATCTTCAGCTGGGCCTTGATCTCGTCCTTCACGTCATCCAGCGGCTTCTCGTCGCGGCGCTCCAGGACCTTGAAGAGGTGGGTGGTGGATCCCATGCTCAAGGGGCCCACCACACCCTCGGCCGTGGAACCGATGGCGCTGCGCAGGGGAGGGGCCAGCTGCCTGGTATTCAGCCAGCCGATCTCGCCACCCTTGGGGGCGGTGGCGGCATCCTGGCTGTGCTCAGCCGCCAGGGCGGCGAAATCGCCACCCGCGTCCAGCTCGGCCTTGACCGCCTCGGCCGCCTGGGGATCGCTGAACATGATGTGCGCCAAGCGCAGCTCGCTCTGGGCGTACTGGACCTTGTGGTCCTCGTAGTACTTCTGGATTCGTTCGTCGGTGATGCGCTCTTCGGCGATCTTGCGCACCTGGGCCTCAGCCAGGGCGTGGCGCGTAGCCATGGCCAGGTCCTGGGCTACAAGCGGGTCTTCGTAGCGCTTGGCGGTCACGGCCGCTTGGTAGAGCAGCTCGGTGTCCACGATGGAGTCCACCAGGGGCTGGGTGGAGCCGCTCTGCTCGATCTGGGCGATCAGCTGGTCGGGCAGGGAGCGCATGACCGTGTCGAGCATGTTCGAGCTGACCTGCTTGCCGTTGACGGTGGCCAGGGTCTTGCCACCCGCAGGGAAGGCCCCGGGGACGGGCTGCTGCTGGGCGCAACAGGTCAGCAGGGGGAGGACGATCAAGGGAAGCGCTCTGCGCAGGCTCAACATGGCGGCTCCAGTGCGAACACGGCGGGTCTGGGGAAAAAGGCGGCAAATGTACCGTCGCAGCGGGTGCGGGGCAATGGGATAGTCGTCGGCCGTGCCGACGAAGCCACCCGCCGTCAGCCAACAGCGATCAGCACGCAACGATGACCGGGGCCGAACTCGCTACTCGTCTTCGTCTTCCGGGTCGTAGCAGCTGCGCTTTCCGGAGTCGCCCACGATCTGCTCGCCCTCGTTCTCGGCCACTACGGCGTCGGGCCACAGCACGCTGCCCACGAACCAGCGCTCGTTGTGCTCCATCACCTCGCTGGTCTCAAATGCCGCCTCGCCGTCCAGGTAGACGCGCACGGTGGAGGTGACGGCGCTGGCGCCGTTGTCCATGAAGTAGTGGACGTAGATGTCGTACTCGCCGTCTTCCGGGGCCGCGATGTTGATGTTCTCGGGGCCGTATCCGGTGGTGTCGTCCAGATCGAGGGTGGGATCGTCGTACTCGCTGCTGTCGTCGCCCCAGTCGGGGTTGGAGTTGCAGTAGCAGCAGTCGCTGGGCAGGGCGAAGAGCTCGGTGCCGGCCTGCAGCAGGTGCAGGTCCACGTCGCTGTCGCCGGCGTCCCAGAACATCTCCACGTGGATGTCGTCGGTGGGGATGGCCGCGATGTCGTGCTTGGCGGGCGCCGAGCGGATGCCCGACTCGTTCGTGACCGACAGGGTGACCTGGTAGTCGCCGGCGATGTCCACGTAGAGCGAGGCGTCCGGGCTGTCGGTGGCGGTCAGCTCGCCCCCCGAGCCCTCGGGGCGGGCGGCCAGGAACCACTCGTAGGTCAGCTCCTCGTCGCCCGGATCGTAGGAGGCCGAGCCGTCCAGGGCGATCACCTCCAGGGGCTCGGTCTCGGTGGGGCCCTCGATCACGGCCACCGGGTACTCGAAGTCGCCGCCGTCGTTGCCCAGCAGGGTCAGGGTGAGCTCGGACTCGTCCGGATCGTCGCTGGTGATGGTGAACGTGCCGTTGTCGCCGTAGGAGGTGACGGGCGTGTAGGTGACGATCACGATGTACTCGTCGCCGTCGGGAGCGATGACCGAGCCCTGGGGATCGGTGCCGATGGCGAACTGGCCCGAGCCGAGCTGCTCGGTCGAGAGGATGGTCAGATCGCCGTCGCCCGTGTTGCTCAGCGTGGCCCATTGCGTCGTAGGCACGCCGATCTCCACGGTGCCGAAGTCGATGCACAGCGGATCCAGCTCGATGTCGGGCGTGGGGGCGTGCACGCCCGTGCAGGCCAGCTCCACCTGCACCAGGGGCCGCTCGGGATCGTCGCTCTCGATGTAGATGGTGTCGGCGTAGGTGGCGTAGGTGGTGGGAAGGCAGGTGACGTAGAGCACGGCCCGCTCGCCGCGCTCGATCTCCAGGGCGTCCTGGTCCATGCCGAAGACGCCGGCGCTGCCGTCGGCGAAGCTGATGCTGGAGATCTCCAGCGTGGCCATGCCGTCGTTGATCAGCTCGATGCGCTCCTCGGCCTGGTAGTCCACCACCACCTCGCCGAAGTCCAGCGAGTCCGGCGCCACCACCAGCTCGGGCTGCAGGGCGCTGACGTTGGTCTCGGTGGGCGTGCAGGCCGCGGCCAGCAGCGCTGCCACGGGGGAAATCGGTCGCATGGCGCTCCTCCAGCTCGGATCGAGGCCCGGACGGCCCCTGGCGTTTTCCATCTCCCAGGAGCATAGTCGCGCCGCCGGCGGACCGCCACGCCAGCGCGGGCGAGCGGATGCCCGGAACCTACGTTACCCTGCGCTTGTCACCCCAGGAGGAGTCCCCGTGCTGCGCCATGCCCCCTGGTTGGCCCTGTTCGCGCTGGCTTCCTGCAAAGGCTGCGCGGGCTGCCAGCCCACCCTGAACCCCGACGACAACGGCGAGAAGAAGGGCGACACCGAAGAGCCGGTCGACAGCGCCGAGAGCGAGCCGCCCCTGGACACGGCGCCCCCCCCGCCCTGCGCTCTGCCCGAAGAAGAGCCCAATTCGCCCTACGACCTGGCGCTGGAGCTGGAGCAGGAGCTGATAGCCTGCGGCTACTTCTCCAGCGGCATGGACTTCGAGTGGATGGTCTTCGAGGAAGAAGACGCCGACTGGCTGCTGGTGGACGTGCGGGCCGAGTCCATCGGCAGCGCCGCCAACGTCGGGTTCGTGATCAGCACCGAGGACTTCTCCGAGGCCGTCGAGGTGAACGGCAGCCGCTATTCCGAAGATCCCGTCCTGACCTTCCCAGCCATGGGCGCCGGGCGCCACTACATGTACCTGTTTGAAGAGGACCAGCAGGGCGGCGAGGACTACGAGTGGGAGTTGATGCTGTCGGAGACCAAGTGCCCGGTGGAGTACAACGCCACGGCCACCGAAGTGGGCGACACCCCCTCAGTGGCCCTGGAGCTGGAGGATGGCGACGTCTACTTCGGCACCTTCGACTACCCCGACGACTACGACTGGTACGTCATCCACAGCCCGGCCACAAAGGACAAGATCGACTGGACCTTCACCGTCGAGGCCTATGGCAGCGGCAGCCCCGCCAACTCGCGGATGAGCCTGTGGAGCGCCGACGTATTGAAGACGGGCACCTACGAGGGCGGTGCGCTGGAGAACGCGGTCTCCGACGAAGACAGTTACGATCTGGATCCGCGGCTCGAGCACTCCATCACTGAAGAGGCCGACCTGTATTTGATGGTCAAAGAGAGCGACGGCGAAGGCAGCGCCTACTACTGGTACACGCTCACAGCCAGCGCGCAGTAGGCTGCGCTGGCCATTCCCGGCGCGTTCCGCCATTGGAGGAGAGACATGCGAAGAAGCGTTTTGCTGCTGGCCCTGCTTCTGCTGCCGGCCTGCAAGGACGACGACACCGGGGCGGGCGAGGGGGACACCGACACCGACACCGACACCGACACCGACACCGACACCGACACCGATGCCGACGGGGACGCCGACAGCGACGTCCCCTGCGAGGTCGCGGTGGAGGAGACGGTGCCTGAGGACGGCGACGGTGGTTGGTACTACCGCGATGGCCCCGAGGTCCTGTTCTCCGATGTGGCCACCAGCGCCCTGGTGCAGCTCTACGACGCCGAGGGCGAGGAGCTGCCCATCGGGCTCTCCTGGAGCGAGGCCCAGAACCGTGCCACGGTGGAGCTGAAGGAGCTGCTGGCCCCATCAGCCAGCTACAGCTTGCACGTGGAGATCTGCGATCAGACGACGGAGATCGGCTTCAACACCAGCGCCTACGGCACGCCCTTCAGCATCGATCTGCCCAAGCTGGAGAGCATGACCTACGTGATCGACTTCAACAACGTGGAGTTTCTGGAGCCCGAGGCCTTTGGCGCCTTGATCTCCATCCTGGACGTCCCTCCCTACCTGGCAGCCGTGGCCGAGGCCGACGCCGAGCTGCTGACCCTCTACGTGGCCAAGGGCAGGAAGACCGTCTCCAAGGCCTACATCGTGGAGACCGACGGCCCCGCCTCCTGGTGGTTCGATCCGGCCGATTTCAAGGAGCAGCCCTACTTCCAGGCCCAGCAGGAGCTCTTCACGCTGGACTACGAGGGGGCGGACATCCCCGTGGAGAATTTCTTCCTCGAAGGCACCTTCGCCGCGGACGGCTCCTCCATCGGCGGCGCACTGCTGGGCGGGCTGGCGGATACGCGCCACCTGTCCGAGCACGAGTTCGGCGACGCCGCCTACGTCTGCAAGCTGGCGGGCGGCTGGGGGATCACCTGCCAGGCCTGCGCCGACGGCCAGGCCTACTGCCTGGACCTGGTGGCCACCGGCGACCTGCCCGTGGAGGACGGCCTCAACATCCTGCCCGCGAAGGACACGGGGATCTGACCCGTCCGCCGCACTGTCCGAGATGCCACCCAACAGCCACCGCTGTGTCTGAGAGAGCTGCGTTGTGAACTGGAAGGTCGCGGCCATCCTGCTGGTGACGGTGGTCTGTCTCGCCTGGGTGCTCTGGGGAGTGGACCCGCAGGTGGTGGCCAGCTGCGTGGGCAGCTTCTCCTGGGGCTTTCTGCTGCCCATGGCGGCGCTCTACTTCGGAGCGCACGTGCTGCGTTGCTTTCGGCTGCGCATCCTGCTCGACGTGCCCCTGACTTTCTGGCGGCTGCTGACAGTCAACAGCATCGGCTTTCTGGCCATCAACGTCATCCCGCTGCGTTTTGGCGAGCTGGTGCGACCCTACCTGCTGCTGGAGGGGGATGGCATCCCCATGGGCAGCTCGCTGGCCGCCATCTTCATCGAGCGGCTGCTGGACATGTTCATGCTGCTGTTGATGCTGCTGGCGGTGGGCCTGCTGGTCACCCTGCCCCCCGGCGGTGTGTTGGTGTTGGGAGTGGACGTGGTGATGGCCGGCCAGCGCTTGGCCGGCGGAGTGGTGGTGGCCGGTGCGCTCTTCTGCCTGGCCGTGGTCTTGGTGGGGGAACCGGTGATCCGCCTCACCGAGCGGTTGAGCGCTAGGCTGCTGCCTGGGCTGGCGGACCGCATCGGCAGTTTCTTGCGGCATTTCAGGCAGGGCGTGCGCACCCTGGCGCGGGCGCCGGGGCGCGCCCTGGCCCTCTTGCTGCTCTCGCTGGGTATGTGGGTGCTGACCATCCTGGGCCTGTGGATGGTCCTGCTGGGCGCCGAGCAGGCGGATCTGGGTCTGGCTGACGCCCTGGTCACCTGGGCGCTGACCCTGTCCGGCATGACGGCCGCGCCCACGCCGGGCTTCTTCGGTTCCCACGAGGCGGCCTGCTCGGCCGGCCTGCGGCTGGTGGGCCTGGAGCCCTCGCTGGCGGCCACCCTGGCCGTGATCATCCACCTGGGGCAGTTCGGTTTCACCGTCGGCCTGGGAAGCCTGTTCACCCTGAAAGAGGGGCTCTCGCTGCGCGAGCTGGTGCGCCGATCAAGGGTCGCGGATCCCGTCCAGGAGGAGGCCAGCGGACCGGCAGCGGAATAGACGGGGCGCCATGCGACGCAGCGGTGTACTCCTTCCCGTCTTCTCCCTGCCCGGCGCCGAGCCCGTGGGCACGCTGGGTGGCGCCGGCACCTGGCGTTTCCTCGATTTCTTGGCCGACGCGGGCTTCAGCCTGTGGCAGATCCTGCCCGTGCCGCCCGAGGGGCGCGGCGACTGTCCTTACGCGGGCGCCTCGGCCTTCGCGGTGGATCCGGCACTGATCTCGCTGGAGGACCTGGTCCGCGATGGCTACCTGAGGCCCAGCGCCTGGTCCGAGGCGCGCCGCGCCGCGCCCAGCGGCCACCCGCCGGATCGCGTGCCCTGGAAGGCCCTGCGTCGCTGGAAGCAGCCCTGGCTGCGCCGCGCGGCCCGCGCCGTTCCAGCGGATCAGCTGGGGGCCTATGGCGAGCTGGCAGCCTGGTGGGTGGACGACTGGGCCCTGTGGCACGCCATCTCACAGCAGAGGGGCGTGCGCTGGAGCGGCTGGCCGGAAGAGCTGCGAGAGCGCCGGCCCGCGGCGCTCGACGCCGTGCGCACGGCGGACGACGGCCTGTACCGCGAGGCGGTGGCGCTGCAGTTTCTGGCGGATCGCCAGTGGTCCCGGCTGCGCCGGGAGCTGCGCGGGCGCGGGCTGCGCCTGATGGGCGACCTGCCGCTGTACGTGGACGGCGACGGGGCCGATGTCTGGGCTCATCCCCGCCTCTTCAGGCTGGGACAGGGCGATGGCAACGACCTGGTGGCCGGGGTGCCCCCCGACGCCTTCTGCGCCGATGGCCAACGCTGGGACAACCCGGTCTACGACTGGGAGCACTCGGCGCGCACGGGCCATCGCTGGTGGCGCGCTCGCTTCCGCCGCCTGCTGCAGCTCTGCGACGAGATCCGCGTCGACCACTTCCGCGGCTTCGTGGCCTACTACGCCTTCCCGGCCCATGCCACGCCCCGCGACGGCCACTGGACTCCGGGTCCGGGCCGCGGCCTGTTCGAGGCCCTGGCGGACGAGGTCAGTCAGCTGGCCGGCCCGCAAGGCGACGGGGAATCCCGCCGCTTGCCCGTCGTGGTGGAGGATCTGGGCTACGTGGACCACGAGGTCGAGGCCCTGCGGGATGGGCTGGGGCTGCCTGGCACCAAGGTGATGCAGTTCGGCTTCGACGGCGATCCCAACAATCCGCACCACCCCTGGCACTTCCCGGGCCCCTGCTGCCTGGCCTGCACGGGGACCCACGACCTGCCCACAGCGGCCACCTGGTATGAGACCGCCCCCGAATGGGTGCGGCGCTGCTTCGACGAGTTCCGTGGTGATCGCAATGAGGCGCCCGCCGCCGCGCTGGTACGTCTGACCCTGGAGTCCGTGGCCGACCACGTGGTGATCCCGCTGCAGGATCTGCAGGGCTTGGGCGCTGGGGCGCGCATCAACGTGCCGGGCACGGTCGAGGGCAACTGGCAGTGGCGCGCCCAGCAACCCGATCCCGGCTGCGCGGCCTGGTGCCGCGGCCTGAACCAGGCCACCGGCCGCCAGCCTGTCGCGCGGGACGGGCAGCCGTAGTAGGATGGACGAGATTCCAGGAGGTCACCGTGAACCTGCACAAGCTCGCCATTCTCCTCTTCTTGTTGCCGGGCTGCGACAAGCTCCCGCTGGACCAGGTGCCCTTCATCAAGGGTTGCGTGAAGAGCTCGCGCTACAAGCGAGTCTCGGAGCCTAGCGACGTAGACTGCGAAGCCAAGAAGGGGCGGCGCCCCAAGGACGGCTGCGTCACCAAGAAGATCGCCTGCGGCGATGAGATCAAGGGGAATACCACGGGAGGGAAGGCGAACTTCGACGATGAGATCTACCGCTCGAGCTTCTGCATTCCCTTCACCCACGACTACACGGGCAAGGAGCGCATCTACCACTTCGAGCTCCCAGCCCAGTCCAAGGCCAACATCTGGCTGGACAGCGACTGCGCCGATCTGGATCTCTTCGCCATGCAGTGGAACTACGACGGCAAGTGCCCCACCCCCAGCCACCGCATCTCGGTCTGCGAGGGCGACGACGAGAAGGGCGGCGGCATGGTCCACCTCGAGGCCATCCGCAATCCGCTGCAGTACCTGGTGGTGGTGGATGGCAAAGCGGGCGTCACGGCACCTTTCCATCTCACCGTGGAATGCGAGTCCCGCTAGGGGGGCTGGACGGCGGATGAGATGAACTCGAGCCCCGCTGCGACGAGCGGCGGCCGGCGCGGCTTGGTGTTGGCCGTCCAGGGAGGGGCCTCCCTGCTGGTCTTGGGTCTGCTCCTGCGCGAGGCCGAGTTGGACGCCGTGGCCGCTGCCCTGCGGCAGGTCGCCCTGCCCTGGTTGCTGCTCACCCTGCTGGTCAAGGTGGCCGCCCTGAGCCTGCACGAGCTGCGCATCTGGTGCGCCCTGCTCCCCAGCGGGCGCCCCCACCTGGGCCGAGTGATGGGCATCGGCTTCTTGGGCGGGATGCTCAACTTCGTCTTCCCCGCCCGGCTGGGCGATGTGATCGCCATGGCCCTGTTGGCCCGCGAGGAGAAGGTCCCCACCGCGGCGGCGGTGGCGGCCGTGGGCCTGGTGTCCTTCCTGGAGGCGGCCGGGCTGGGTGTCTTTTTGCTGCTGGTGTTCAGCTCCCAAGCCCTGCACTGGGAGGATGCGCTGGGTGCCATACGCGCACAGCGCGCCGTCAGCCTGGTGGCCACCGCCACCCTGGGGAGCATCGCCCTGATAGCGCTGATAGTGCTGGCCAGCCGCTTCCTCGAGCGGGGCGCGCCGCGGGAGGAGAGGGGAGGATTGCTGGGCATGCTGCGGCAGGCCGTGCTGCACACGGGGACCGCCATGGGCCGCTGGCGGCACCTGCTGCTCAACCTGAGCCTGACCGCGCTGGATGTGGCGCTCTTCGCGGGCACCTACTGGTTGCTGTTGCCGACGCTGGGGATCCAGGTCTCCTCTCCCGTGCTCGCCTCGGCTGCGGTGATGGCGCTGGCATCCCTGGCAGCTGTGGTGCTGCCGCCAGGGCTGGGGGCGGGCACCGCTGCCGCGGCGGTCTTCGTCCTGGGGCTCTACGGCGTGTCGGAGCCACAGGCGGTGGCGTATGCGGCGATGGTCTGGCTGGTGGGCAACGGGCCTTCTGTGCTCTTGGGCCTGCCACCGCTCTGGAAGCGCCTGGGGGCGGTCAGAGACCTGCTGGCTCGGGGGCGTCAGGCGCTCGAGGAGACGCCGGACCCACCCACAGCGTGACCTGCAGCCCCCCATGGGGGAAGCTGAGCAGCGGTTCCAGCGGCAGGCGCAGCTGCTGCACAAGCTCGCGCTGCGGGCAGAGCAGCGCCAGTCGCCAGCCTGCGAAGTCCTCTTTCAGGCGGCGTCCGAAGTCACGGTAGACACCGGCGACGCGCTGGCCGATGCGGTGGCCGTAGGGGGGATTGGCCACCACCAGCCCCGGGGATCCCGTAGGTTGCAGGCTGTCGACCGAGGCCGTGCGGAACTGAACCCACCGAGAGATCCCAGCCTGACGGGCGTTGGCCCTGGCCCGCTCCACGGCGGCCTGGCTGGCGTCCTGGCCCCAGAAGAGGTCGTCGTCGAGGCAGGGCTCTCCCTTCTCGTTGGCGATGGCCCTCCACTGCTTGGGGCGGTGGCAGGGCCAGGCTTCGAAGGCGAAGCGACGGCCGTGTCCGGGGGGGATGCCGCGGGCGATGGTGGCAGCCTCGATCAAGAAGGTGCCGCTCCCGGCGAAGGGGTCCATCAGCGTGGCGCCCGGCCGCCAGCCCGCCGCCCAGAGCACCGCGGCAGCCAGGTTCTCACGAATAGGCGCGGAGCCGCCCGCTGCTCGCCAGCCGCGCTGATGCAGGATTCCGCCCGGCGCAGAGACCGACAGCTGGGCCTGCTGCTCCTGTAGGCGCACGTGGACCGTGGTCTCGGGCAGCTGTCGCCTGGCGCGACCGCCTCGCTCGGGCAGACGGGGCCCACGCAGGGCGTCCGCGATGGCCAGCTCCACCTTGCGGGCCACGCTGCTGCGACGCTTCATGCGTGAGCCGCGGCTGGAAACGGAGACCTTGAAGGCCGTGGTGGGCCGCAAGAAGAGCGACCAGGGCAGGCGGCGCACGCCCTGGGCCAACCCCTCCAGCGTATTCGTGCGGAAGCGCCCCACGCGGACGCGGATGTCCGTGGCGGTGCGTGACCACAGGCAGGCGCGCCAGATGGCCTCCGATCCGCCGGTGGCGGTCACGCCCCCGGGCACCTGCCGCGGCTTGTGCCAGCCGATTCCCTCCAGCTCTTGAGCCACCACCGCTTCGAGACCCGGTGCGGTGACCGCCAGTATCTCGCGTCTGGGCAGAGCCATCGGATCTCCTCGGCGTGGGCGCGGAGGCGCGCCTCAGCGCTCTGCCATGCTATTGGATGTTTCCTGGCCACCGCACTAGAAGAATTCAGTACAGGTGCGCTCGTTTCCCGATTCGGGCATACTTGCACAACGCTGAAGCCGGTCTCGAGCCCCGGCGGCAGGAGACATACCAGGAGGCCCCCCGGTTCATGATGCGCTCTCTCGCCCCCATGCTGGTCTCGTTGGGGCTCACCCTGCCGTCCGAGGCCGGGGCGCTGGAGTGCCCGAACTGCGCGCTGGAGTTCCCCAGCAGCTGGCAGGTGGAGGAGCTGGCAGGAGGGCTGCGCGTCGAGCTGGAGGGACAGGAGATCCTGGTCCACGTGCAGCAGGACGAGATCCTCGCTCCGCTGGGCAGCGAAGACGTGGAAGACGAGGAGGTGTGGCTGCGCGATGAGCTGCAGCAGGCCGGGTTGGAGCTGGAATCCTCCGACGGCACGGTCTTGAGGACCGCCGCCAGGGAACCCGCCGCCAAGATCCTCTTCAGCTGGCGCGATCAGGACGGAGCCACCGGCACTGGCTTGCGGCTGGTGCGTCGCTGCGGGGTACGCGTGATCTTCGAGCAACGGGCCGATGAGATCCGGCTCGACGTGCTGCTGCAGGTGAGTGACCGCGTTCGCTACACCCACGATCCCTGCACCAAGTACAACGCGGACGTCATCCCCGTGGAGGTGCTGGAGAGCGACATCGGCACCCGCGTTCAAGAGATAGAGATCAAGACCAGTCCGGCGGAGCCGCTCGTTGTCGATCCGGATGTCGAGCTGCAAGCGACCCAGCCGGTGGCGGGCTGCGGATCGGGGCTGGGGCTGGTCCTGATAGGCAGCGTCGTGGGCTTGCTGGTCATGCTCGGCCTGATGCTGCGGAGCGGGGGCAGCAATCCGCTCAACGAGGTGGCGGCTCTGCGCAGCCCGCGTCGCCCCGTCGAGCCCAGCGAGCCGGCGATGAGCGAGCTGACCGCGGAGAGCGCTCCCTCGCTGGCGGCGGCGACGGACGAGGGTCCGGCCACGGAGCAGCCCGAGCTGGATCTCGGTCCCGGGAGCCTCGGCAGAACCAGCGGCGCGGCAGTCGACGAACAAGAGGAAGAAGATCCCTTTGCGGCGCATCTTGGGGATCCCGACGAAGACCTGGGCATGGACTTCGACGACAAGACCGATGGATTTCCGCTCTACGGGACCTACGGCATCAGGGGTACCGGTGGCGGCGGACGGGAGAGAGTCAGCGAGGGCGGGTTGAAGGTCGGTGTGGAGCAACGAGAGGAGCCTCCTGGGTCCGACCAGGGTCGCCTGCTCGACGAGGCGGGGAGCCAGAAAGAGGCGGCGCAGCAGAAGGAGCTCGAGAAGGAGGGGGATCTCTCCGTCGGCACCGAAGAGTTCGCCGTGCCGCGACCGTCCGGCGTCCCGGAAGAGCCCTACACCCTCGCGGCGGCTCTCGCCTCGCTGGGCAAGACCATGTGGCAGGACTTCACGGCACCTGGTTTTCCGGGTGTGGCTTTCTTGCCAGCGGTGGTGGCGCAGCTGCTGCAAGAGCAGAACGGCGGCCGATACGGCTACGGCTGGCTGCTGCTGTTGGGCCTGCGTCGCAAGAACATGGACCTGATGACGCTCAACGGCGATGCCAGGATAAAAGCGCGTTTTGGTAGCGGTTGGCTCGTCGGTGTCTTTGCGTTCGGCGATGTGCTCTGGGTGGGCGACGACCAGAAATGGTACGTCCAGAGGCTGGATGGCCGTCGCAGCTTTCTCGGTGCCGATGCCATGGAGGCCATTCGAAACCTGGCTGATAGCGCCGAGCTCAGGGACGCCGCGGCGGAGGTCGCGCTGGTCGAGCGTTGCCGAGAGGCCGTAGGCGAGCTGCTGCCCGGATGGGTCTACCGCGTCAGGGACAAGGCGCAGGGGCACGGCCGGCTGGCCGCCGAGCTGGTGGAGGTGGTGGCCTTTCTCGATCTGCTCGAGCAGGAGGGGCGCCCACAGGAGTCCGACGGAGGGGCTTGATGAACGGCTGGACGCTATTTCAACGGCGCTACCTACGCGCCGCAGGCACTGGGATCGCCCTGGATCTGTCGGGCCTGAGCCCGGGCTTCCGTCCCACCGCGCAGGCCGAGCGCCTGGAAGAGGCCCTGCAGGCCATGGCGGCGCTGGAGGCCGGCGCTATCGCCAACCTGGACGAGGGCCGGCAGGTGGGCCACTACTGGCTGCGAAAGCCCAGCCTGGCGCCACGCGGCGAGCAGCGCCGGGCCGTGGAACAGGTCCAGGCCCATGCGCAGGAGCTGGCCCAGGCCCTCTTGCATCGTCGAAGACCGGACGCTGTCCTGCACCTGGGCATCGGGGGCTCGGCGCTGGGTCCGGAGCTGCTGATCGACGCCCTCGCTCCCGGAGCCGCGGCTGGGCACCTCGAACCCGAACGCTACCGCATCTTCGACAACACCGATCCTGATGGATTCGACCGCCTGCTGCGGGGCGTGGATCCCGAGCGGGCGCTGGTGGTGGTGGTCAGCAAATCAGGAGGCACGTTGGAGACGCGCAACGCCCTGGCGCGCGTGCGGCGGATCTTCGACGGGGCCGGTGTGGCGCTCGCGCCGCGAGCCGTGGCCATCACGGGAGAGTCCTCGACGCTCGACCTGCTGGCCCGCGAGCAGGGTTGGGCGGGCCGGCTGCCGCTCTGGGACTGGGTGGGGGGCCGCACCAGCATCACGGGCCCCGTGGGGCTCTTCCCGGCGGCGTTGATGGGGATCCGCTGGCAGGATCTGCTCGCTGGCGCGGCCTGCATGGACCAGGCGAACCGATTGCCAGCGGCTCGGAATCCCGCCGCCCAGCTGGCGGCGGCCTGGCTGTACGCTCAGGGACAACGACGGCGCGCCATGGTGCTGCTGCCCTACGCCGACAGGCTACGCCACCTGGGGCGCTACCTGCAGCAGCTGGTGATGGAGTCGCTCGGCAAGCGCTGGGACCGGCGCGGACAGCAGGTGCGCCAGGGCCTGGCCGTATTCGGGAACAAGGGATCCACGGACCAGCACGCCTTCGTGCAGCAGCTGCGCGACGGCCCCGACGATTTCTTCGCCACCTTCGTGGAGGTGCTGCGACCGCAGGCCGCAGATCCCGCCCTCGAGGATGGCGTCAGCGCCGGAGACGCCTTGAACGGCTTTCTGGCGGGGACCCGTCGTGCCTTGCAGCAAGATGGCAAGTCCTGCCTGACCATCAGCCTGGACAGCCTGGACGCCTTCCGCCTCGGGGCCCTGGTGGCCCTGTACGAGAGGGCCGTGGGCATCTACGCCGAGCTGGTCGGCATCAACGCCTATCACCAGCCAGGCGTGCAGGCCGGCAAGGTCGCGGCGGGCGAGCAACTGGAGGCTCAGGCTGCCCTGTTGGCCGTGACGGACGCGCAGCCTCGGGGCGCCGAGGCGCTCGCGCAGCGGGCAGGCCTGGCGGATCCGCTGGTGGCCTGGCGCATCCTGGAGCGCCTGGCCAGCTGTGGCGACCGGGGCGTGGCTCGCGAGCGCGGCCCCAGGCCCCAGGATGATCGCTTCTGGCGCGGTTGAGCGGCGGACCGGCGCCTACTCGGTGGTGCCCCGTACCGAGCCCTGGCCCCAGGTGATGCGGAACTCGGCGCGCCGGTTCTTGCTCCAGGCCACCTCGGTGGAGCCGGGATCGATGGGGCGCTCCTCGCCGTAGGAGATGGTGCTGAGCCGGCTGGGAGAAACTCCCTGGGCGACCAGGTACTTGCGCACGGTGGCCGCGCGGCTGGAGCCGAGCGAGAGGTTGTAGTCGGTGGTGCCCCGCTCGTCGGCGTGACCCTGGATCTCGACCTTGACATCCGTCGACTTCGCCATGATGGCGGCGTTGGCGCTCAGAGCGCTGCTGGCGCTGGGATCCAGCGTGGCGCTGTCGAAGTCGAAGTAGACCTTGGCGAAGTTGGCCGCCATCTCCTGGACGGGCGCGGGCGCGGCCGCCTTGGCCACGGGCACAGGCGCCGCGGGGGCCTCGATCACCGGTACTGGCTCGGGCGGAGCCTTCTTGCAACCACTGAACATGAGGACGGCGCAGAGCGCCAGACCAAGGGTTCGGAGAAGCGTCATCGTATTGCTCCGAGAAGACGGGTTCATGTGCTGAAAAGCGGCGAGCAGGGTAACACGCTCTGCGGCGTGCCGTCGTCTTGGCCTGGCGAAAGGCGGGCGCGGTGGCGCAACACCGACTCCCCGCGTCCGGATCCGGGGCAGGCGGGCTCCCGGGGCAGGCGCAGCGTTGAGGCGAACCATGACGACATCTCCCATCTCAACCCCCGTAGAAGCGCTGCGCGTCCACGGTGTCGCCGCATCCCTCGCGCTCGACGGGCCGCTGCCAGGCGGTCTCATCAACAGCACCTGGTCTGTGGGCCGCCCGCCGCGCTACGTGCTGCAGCGCGTCAACGCCATCTTCCCGGCGCAGGTGCACCCGCGCATCCACGAAGTGACGACGCACTTGCGTCAGAAGGGTCTGCGCACGCCGCGCATCGTCGCCTCCCGGCAGGGAGCGCTCGTCCTGCCGGGTCCGCAGGGAACCGTGTGGCGGCTGATGACCTGGATGGATGGCCTCACCCACGAACGCCTGGCCGAGCCGCGGATGGCGCAGCGCGCCGGCGCGCTGGTGGGTCGCTTTCACGAGGCCATGCAGGACTTCGCCGGCGACCTGACGCCCCTGCGTTCGGATCCGCACGACAGCCTGGCCCATATGAAGCTCCTCGAGCGCGCCCTGGGCCAATGCGAGGACCACAGGCTGCGCGCGGAGCTCGAGGAAGTGGGGGGCGAGATCCTGGGCGCCTGGGAGCGCTGGACGGCCAGCGATGGCGACAGCGATCTGGCTCCCCGCCCGGCCCACGGCGATCTCAAGGTCTCCAACCTGCGCTTCGACGAGCAGGGCGAGGCTGTTTGCCTGATCGACCTCGACACCCTGAGCTCCATGCCCCTGGCGCTGGAGCTGGGCGATGCGCTGCGCTCCTGGTGCAACCGCGCTGGCGAGGACGTCGCGGCGCAGCTCGATGCGGAGATCTTCTCGGCCGCCATCGCGGGCTACCTGGGCGCCGCTCGCTTCGTCACGCCGCAGGAGCGCGCCGCCCTGGTGCCGGGCATGCAGCGCATCTGCGTCGAGCTGGCGGCCCGTTTCTGCGCCGATGCCTTCTTCGAGCGCTACTTCGGCTGGGATCCCCGGTGCGCGTCCGGGCGCGGCGAGCACAATATGCTGCGCGCCCGCGGCCAGCTGGCCCTGGGCCTGCAGGTGGAAGCCCGGCGTGCCGAGCTGGAGCGCAGCATAGGAGGGTGTGCGACATAGCGCCGCCGGTCCCTGGTGACGGGGGAGGTGGAGGGGATGGGTGCGGGTTCGAGTGGAGGGATGAAGGGGGAAGGTGACGGGTGGGAGTTGGGGACGAGGGATGAGTGAT
>CAYVQL010000024.1:0-20517 GCA_964454135.1 uncultured Enterobacterales bacterium
GGTCGACCACGAAGATCCGCGCGGCGCCGCGGAGCTGCGCCCCCGCGACCGCGCGGCGGCCCTGACCTCACGATACCCTACCCCGCGCCCTGCGGAACCTCACACCCCCCCCACCCCTCCCCATCCCCCTCATCCCTCACACCCGAACCTCAGTACGAAACCTCCACCCAAGCCGGATAGAACGGAGCCACCCCCCCTTCCACCATATTCACCTTGTAGTACCAGTACGGAATCTCATCCGACAGCTCATCGATGTCCTCGGGCTGCTCCTCACCATACGCCACCTCCAGCATCAGCGGCTCATTGGGAAGATCGAAGATCGCAAAGCGCCCCGTCTCATTCGTCATCGTCTGATCAGGCGCCGGATTCCCCTTCTCGTCCAGGTAGCAGCCGTGGTAGCTCACGCCGTTCTCACTGATGGCGCGCACCCATCCATTGCCCACCAGCGTGGCTTCGCTGCCCGTACTGCCGGGCAGGTACAGCCGGATCTCGCCCTCGACGATGCCCCCATCCGCCGAGCCCGCGCAGTCCCCGAAGGTCTCGGCCAGCGTCTCCCCCCAGCCAGCATCCCGAACCCAGAGCTCGCCATCCGCCAGGGGCATGTCGAAGATGCCCGCCTCGCCACCGAAGAGCGTCTTGCTGTAGCCGCTGCCCGTCAGCTCCAGGAAGACATCCTGGGCCGAGGCCACGGCCAGTTCGAAGGAGCCATCGGAGTCGGTGGTGGTCTCGCCGTACTTCTCCAGGTTGGCGTCGCGGGCCAGCACCTGCAGCCCTGCCACGACCTCGCCCTCGCCGTAAGGGGCGTCGAGCACCACGCCCGACAGCGTGATCTCGGCCATGGGCTGCGCGCATGCCCCGAGCAGCCCGACCAGGACGACGCTCGCCATTCTCAGGTGCGATGCAGGATTCATCCCTCCTCCGGGAGCTCCAGATACCAGGCGTTGACGATCTCTCCGCCGCGGGCGGGCCAGGTCTCTTCGATGATGCTGCCCCAGGAGTCGAGCACCCAGATGGAGATGTCGCCCGGCTCGAGGTTGAACGCCAGGAAGTGATCGATGGGATCCGTGGCGCCTGAGGCGACCAGCAGGCCATCGTCTGTCTCGGTGTAGGTCAGCACGGTGGCGTCGTCGCCGTCGCCGTCCATCACCGCCAGGGAGGCGCCCACCCAGGCGTCGGGATCGGCCGGCACGCCCCAGAGCCAGCAGTTGTCCTCTCCCAGCTCGCGAATGCTCACCTGCTGCTCGTCCGTCCCCACCTCGCCCTCGAACATCTCGAAGAAGGGCAACCAGATCTCGCTGTCGTAGGCGAAGAGGGAGCCGGTGTACCAGTAGCCCAGATCTGCGGGCGAGGTGCCGCGCCAGACCGAGGAGAGCATCCCCTCCCCCTCCAGGTGGATGGCCAGCGGTTCTTCAGGGGGGACGCTGATCTTCCAGTAGCCCGGGCTGTCGTTGTAGGGCTCGCTGGCCTCGCCGATGACCTCGCCCGCCAGATCCGTCACCTCGACGGTGCCGCCGCTGAAGTAGCCGTTGTCGCCGGTGTAGGGGCCATCAAGGATGTAGCCGTACCAGTTGATGCTGGTGGCGTCCGCTTCCTCTTCGAAGATCCAGTAGCCGCAGCCCGAGCAGGCTGTGACGAAGAGCAGGCAGCAGTGGAGAGGAGTTCGCATACGCGCAGCTTACCCCGACAGCGGGCACTACTCCAGCGTGGCCAACCAGTCGCGGGACTTGAGCGCCCGCCCCAGGTGGTGCTCGGCGAAGCGCGCCAACAGCCAGTTTGGGCCCGGGGGCGGCTGCTGGTCCAGCAGCTGCGGGGAGGGCGTGTTGCGGGCCCGCTCCAGCGCGGCCACGAAGGCCGTGTCCACCAGCTCTCCGGGACCGCACTCGGGATGCACCGCCCCACCGGTGGAGCCGGAGAAGCAGCTGCGCTCCTCGAGTGGCTCTCCGCAGATGGCGCAGGACGCCAGCACAGGGGCCAGCCCGGCGCAGGTCAGGGCCTTCACCTCCAAGCCGAGGCGCAGCATGCGGCCCGGGGGAGCGGTGGCCGCGTCCAGCAGGGTCAGGAAGACCTCCAGCAGGCCGAAGAGGCGCGGCTCGGGGTGGGACTCGCGGGCGAAGGCCCCGACGAACTCGCAGCCATAGGCAGCCAGGGCCATGGGCAGCAGCCCTTCGCGCAGGCCCAGCCGGGGATCCGCCAGCTCGGCCTCCTGCAGATACCAGAGCTCCCCATGCCCCGGGCGCAGCGTCAGGCGCAGGCGCGCGCCCAGGTCCACGCCGCTGAAGCGCTTGCGGGATCCCCGAGCGCCACGGGCCATGGCCGCGATGCGCCCGCGGTCGGGCGTCAGCAGGCGCACGATGCGGTCCCGCTCGCCGTAGTTCACCAGCCCCAAGACCAGGGCATCGCAGGACAGAGGCGGTCCGGGCATACCGTTAGAAGGAGAGGAAGAGGGTGGTGATCAGGAAGTAGATCACCACACCGACGTTGTCCATCAGGGTGGTGACGAAGGGCATGGTGGCCACCGCCGGGTCGATGCGCATGCGCTCAAGGATCAGGGGGACCATGGTGCCCGCCACGGCGGCGCTGGCCATGGCCACCAGGATGGCGCCCGCCACGCCCACACCGAAGAAGGGTTCGTCCGGGAAGCGCAGCACGCAGTAGACGCCCAACAGCACACCGTAGCCCAGGCCCAGCATCAGGCCTACGCGCGACTCCTTCCAGGCCACGCGCAGGATGTCCCGCGGGGAGATATGCCCCAGCGCGATGCCGCGCACCGTGATGGTGGCGGCCTGCGAGCCGACGTTGCCGCCCATGCCGATGACCACCGGCAGGAAGCCCGCCAGCGCGGCGTAGGTCTTGATGTCGGCCTCCCAGAGGTTGATCAGCTCGGCAGCCCCGATGCCGCCCAGCAGGGTGATCAGCAACCAGAGAACGCGCTGCCGGGCTGCCTTGAGCACTCCGGTGGGATCGCCGGGCACCTCTTGATGCACGCCCACCATCAGCATCATGTCCTCGGCGGCCTCTTCCTTGATGACATCGATGACGTCATCGACGGTGACGATGCCGGCCAGCCGCCGGTGCTCGTCCACCACCGGGATGGCCAGCAGGTCGTAGCGGCTGACGATGCGCGCCACCTCCTCCTGGTCCAGCTCGGGGGGCACCGTGATGACATCGGTGGTCATGATCTCGCTCAAGGCGGCGTTGGCCGGATTGGTGAGCAGGTTGCGCAGCGAGGTGACCCCCACCAGCTGGTTGGCCTCGTTCTCGACGAACAGGTAGAAGACCGACTCCACCTCTTCGGCCTCTTGCAAGGCCTGGATGGCCTCGCGACAGGTGGCATCCTCATGGATGCGGAAGGCCACGGGCTGCATGATGCCGGCCGCCGAGTCGTCGGGGTAGGCCAGCAGCTCTTCCACGTGCTCCCGGTCGTCGTTCTGGATCCGCGCCATGACCTGCTCGCGGATCTCCTCGGGCAGGCGGGCGATGACGTCGGTCTCGTCGTCCACCTCCATGATGTCCAGCAGCTCGACCAGGCGCTGCAGCGGCAGGTCCTTGACCAGCGAGGCCAGGTCCGATTCGCCGACGTGGGCCAGCAGCTCGGAGGCCATCTCGTCGTCTTCCAGGTGTTTGAAGACGAAGCGCTGCTCGGCGGGCGCCAGGTGGGGCATGGCCGCGGCCACGTCCTCGCCGCGGGTCTTTCCCAGCACCTTCACCAGGGGGCGCTGCGCACCGCGCCGGGCCAGGCGCCGGATGGCTTCCACACGGGTGCGCAGGATGGTTTCGGGCATGTTTCGGGCCAGGTGGAGGCTCAGCGCCCCTCGTCATCGATGAAGACCAGGCGCCGACCCGCGGAGAGGTTCCCAACGGGCCGTAGGATGGCGCCGTTGTAACGTATTCTGACCCGCGTGAGGTCAGGGATGTCTAGAGCGAGCACCTCGTGCGCCTCGAAGCTCAGGGGCCGGCGGGGGTGGAGCACCGCGTCGTGCAGCTCTTTGCCGTCGGCCTCGACCCGCAGGCTCGTGGGCTCGATGGCCCGGATGGAGACCTTGTGCACAGCCGCCTTGGCGGACGCGGCCTGCTCGACCTGCTGCTCCGGCTCCAGCAAGCCGGCCGCCAGCCAGAGACCCATCACCACCGCCAGGGCCAGCACCGAGCCGCCGACCAGGGCGCGCAGCAAGGGCATGGGGCCCTTGAAAGGTCCGGAGAGAATGGTGGTGGTCTCGGTGGGCTCCGGCGGATCGTCATCGACCTCCGGGACGAAGGGTGCCGGGCTGGGTTCCAGCGCCTGCTCCTGCAGGTAGGCCACGTACTTCTTGCGCCAACGAGCGATGGTGCTGCCCGGTCGCAGCTGGGCGTCCGCCTCGGCCTCCAGCGAGGCCAGGATGTCGATGGGGATCCCCGTGGCGTCCGCCGCCTGGCGCAGTGTCAGCCCACGCTCTTCACGCTCGCGCCGGATGTCCCGCATGCCATCTCCTCGTCATTGCCCGTGCTCCGCCCCACAGGCGGGCTGGTTTTCTCTTGCGGGCACCTTCACATCAGGCCTTCGGCCACCAGGGTGCGCCGGGCCTCATCCGCGGCCTCGGCCGTAGGCGCCAGCTCGATCACCAGGCGCAGGTACTCCGCTCCCTTCTCGCGCTGGTCTTGTCCCAGCAGGATCATGCCCGCCTGGAAGTAGGCGCCGGGCGCATCTTCTTTGCAGATGGTGATCACCTGCTCGAAGGCGTCCAGGGCCTCGGTCGGGTGACCGCGATCCCTCTCGGCCAACCCCAGGTTGAAGCGCGCCTGGCAGAGGTGGGGCGCCCGGCGTATGGCCTCTTTGTAGACCTCGACGGCGCGCTCGTCCAGGCCCTGGGCGTGCAGGGCCAGCCCCATGTCGTTCAAGATCAGGGCGGGCTTGCGGTAGGTGACGTCTTCCAGCGCCAGCTCGTACTGGGCCACGGCCTCTTCCCAGCGTTCCACCTGGTAGAGCAGAACGCCGTAGTTGAGGTGCGCCTCGGCCTGGCCGTCGGCCAGGCGCACGGCCTTCTTGAAGGCCTTCTCGGCGTCCTCGATCCTGCCCTTGATTCCCAGCGCCAGGCCCAGGTGGTTCCAGGCCTTCCAGTTGCCGGGATCCAGCCGTACGGCCTCACGGAAGGTGGTGATGGCCGACTCCGTGCTGCCCTCGCGCAGGTAGGCGCTCCCCAGGTCGGCCTGAGCCGCGGAGCGATCCTTGCGCTTGGCGCTGACGCAACCCAGCAACAGGCAGAGCAGCAGTGGCGTGGCGAGGCGCATCTCAGCTGCTCCGGGAGCCAGTCAACACGTCCAGGATGGCCTGTCTGTCCGGTGGTATGGCTTCGACGGCGGTGAGCAGCGATCCCTCCAGGCAACCAGCTTGGGGGCCCGGTCCCTGGTGGGCGGCGATCAGCGGCACGGCCTTGCCCACGATGTCCCTGGCCATCTGCACGTTGGCCTGCAGCGTGGCCACCACCTGGTCCACCGTGACGCTCTCGTGCTCGGGATGCCAGCAGTCGTAGTCGGTGGACATGGCCAGCGTGGCGTAGGAGATCTCCGCCTCGCGGGCCAGCTTGGCCTCGGGCAGGTTGGTCATGCCGATGACGCTGGCTCCCCAGGAGCGGTAGAGCTGGCTCTCGGCCTTGGTGGAAAAGGCCGGCCCCTCCATGCAGACGTAGGTGCCACCGTCGTGGCAGGTGGCGCCTGCGGCCGCGGCGGCCTGCAGCAGGTAGCCGCGCAGCACGCCGCACATGGGATCGCCGAAGGCGATATGCGCCACCAGGCCGTCGGTGAAGAAGGTGTTGGGCCGGGAACGCGTGCGGTCGATCAGCTGGTCGATGACCACCACGTGGCCGGGCACGATCTCCTCGCGCAGGGAGCCCACGGCGCTGACGCTGATGATCCAGTCCACGCCCAGCAGCTTCATGGCGTAGATATTGGCGCGATAGGGCACCTCGGTGGGCGTGAAGCGATGGCCCCGCCCGTGACGGGCCAGGAACACCACCTCGGCGCCGCCCAGGCGACCGATGCGCAATGCGTCCGAGGGAGCGCCGAAGGGCGTATCCAGGCGCTC
The DNA here is from genome assembly GCA_964454135.1 of uncultured Enterobacterales bacterium. GTDB lineage: Bacteria > Myxococcota_A > UBA796 > UBA796 > JAFGLY01 > CAYVQL01. The sequence continues at coordinate 6,059 of CAYVQL010000024.1, forward strand.
CTCGCGCAGGTCTTGCACGCCGTCCATCTCGTAAAGCCCGGTTCCGCCGATGATCCCGATGCGTGCCAGCGCCATGGATGCCGCCTTGTTCTTGGGTGGGGGTCTTTGTTGGGGAGACGAGGAGCTTAGCTCACTTTGGAGCTGCCGGCCTTCCCAAGCTGGCCGCAGGCCGCCGAGATGTCCGTGCCGCGGGAGCTGCGCACCGAGCACTGGATGCCGCCCCTGATCACCCGATCCTGGAAGCGCTTGACCACCTCGTCCGCCGGCCGGCCGATGTCGCGCTGCGGGTTCTGGTTGTAGGGGATCAAGTTCACCTTGGCCTTGATGCCGTGCAGCAGCCTCAGCAGGCGCTCGGCGTCGCGCAGGTCGTCGTTGAAGCCCGCCATCATGACGTACTCGAAGCTGATGCGCTTGCCGGCAGGCAGGGGCAGAGCGCGGCAGACCCGCAGCAGCTCGGCCAGCGGATAGCGCTTGTTGACAGGCATGATCCGATCGCGCTGCTGGTCGGTGCTGGCGTTGAGGCTGACGGCCAGGTTGACTGGAGAGGCCTGAGCCAGCTTCTGCAGGCGGCCCGCCAGGCCTACCGTGGAGACCGTGATCTTGCGATGGCTGAAGTTGAGGGCGTGCTCGTCGAGCATGAACTTCAGTGCCAGCTTCAGGTTGTCCAGGTTGGCCAGGGGTTCGCCCATGCCCATCAAGACGATGTTGGAGATGCGCTCCCCTTCGTCCAGCAGCTTGCGCGCCTGCGAGGCCTGCAGCGCGATCTCCGCTGGGCTCAGGTTTCGCACCAGGCCCATGTCGCCTGTCAGGCAGAAGCGACATCCCATCGCGCAGCCCACCTGGCTGGAGACGCACAGGGTCAGGCGATCGTCTTCGGGGATCAACACGGACTCCACCAGGTGGCCGTCAGCCAGGCGCCAGGCGAGCTTGCGCGTGCCGTCCTGGCTGCGCTGCAGCTGCGCCAGCTCCTGGCGCTCCAGAAAGGCCCGGCGCGCCTGGCGGGGCGGGAACTCCTTGGAGACGTTGGTCATCTCCATGAAATCGTCCACGTCCTTCTGCCAGATCCACTTGTAGACCTGCAGCGCCCGGTAGCGCTCCTTGCCAAGACCCTGCACCAGCTCCTGAATGCCCGCCAGGGGCAGGCTGCGGATGTCGGTCCGGCGGATATCATCCCGGCCGGCGGTTCGATGGGCTCGCTCGCTCATCCCAGCTCCTCGCGCAGCAGATCCGCCAGCATGGTATGCCTGTCGCGCCGGCCGGACAGGCCCACCGCCAGGCGCAGCGCCCGGCGCGATCCGATGATGCAGCAGAACCTGCTGGCCCGCGTGATGGCCGTATAGATGAGATTGCGACGCAGCATGATGTGGTGGGAGCGGTGCAGCGCCAGCACGACCGCTGGGTATTCCGAGCCCTGGGACTTGTGCACCGTGATGGCGTAGGCGGGCTCCACCTCGCGGATGCGATCTCCAGTCAGAGCGATGACACGGCCGTCGAAATCCACCTCCAGCGCGCTTTCCTCCACCCGCAAGACACGCCCCACCTCGCCGTTGAAGACCTCGGTCTGGTAGTTGTTGCGCATCTGGATCACCCGGTCCCCGGGCCGGAAGCACCATTGCCGGCTTTGCAGGCCCCCAGCGCCGGGGTTGAGCGTGTCCTGCAGGACGCGGTTCATGTTCACCGTGCCCAGGGGGCCGCGATGCACCGGAACGAGCACCTGCACGTCGTTCATGGGTTCGAAGCCCAGACGCGGCAGGCGACGTGTGACGGCTTCTACCAGCGTGGCCTGGATCTCCAGCGGATCCTCTCGCTCGACGAAGAAGAAATCGCGCTCGGCAGGGCGCTGTCGCGCAGCGTGCTCGCTCCCGGACGCCGCCAGCTGCGGGTCCTTCTCGGCGCTGATGGGCATGGCGCCCCGGTCCACCCGGTGGGCGTTGCGCACGATGGCGCTGCCCGCGGCCTGCCGGTAGATCTCCCGCAGCCGCACCACGGGGACGGCGCCCGACGCGATGAGGTCCCCCAGCACTTGCCCCGCCCCCACCGCGGGCAGCTGGTGGGCATCGCCGACGATCACCAGCCGTCCACGCGGGGGCATGGCGTCCAACAGGGCCGCGGTCAGGCGCAGGTCCATCATGGAGGCCTCGTCCACGATGACGCCGTTGGCCTGGAGGGGATTGGAGGCGTTTTTGCGAAAGCTCATCTGGGGGTAGGCGAACTCCAGCAGGCGGTGCAAGGTGCTCGCTTCCTGGCCGCAGGCTTCGGCCAGGCGCCGGGCAGCGCGCCCCGTGGGTGCGGCCAGCTTCCAGGTCTCGCCCAGCTGCCCCACCGCCGCCAGCAGCACGCGCACGATGGTGGTCTTGCCGGTCCCGGGCCCCCCCGTGAGCACCACGACACCCTGGTGCAGCCCCCGCTCCACAGCGAGGCGCTGATCTTCGTTGAGGGTCAGACCCGAGGCCCGCTCCGCATCTCGCACCGTCAACAGGCTGGGCTGGGTGCTGCGGCTCAGCATGCCCATGATGCGACTGGCCACCTGTCTCTCCAGACGCGCCAGCTGGGGCAGCTGTAAGGGCTGGATGGTGGGATCGACCGTGGGCCAGGCCAGCAGTCGCCTCTCGTCGGCCAGGCGCTGTACGCAGGCGCGACGAGCCTCTTCGGGCACGTCCAGCTTCTGCGTGCCCGCGGCCAGCTCTCGCAGCGGCAGGAAGCAGTGGCCCTCGTCCTCGGCGCGCGCCAGCACGTGGAAGACGGCCGCCTCGACGCGCATGGGATCGTCGCGCGCGATTCCGTTCTGCCGGGCGATGGCGTCGGCCCTGCGAAAGCCTATACCGGTCACCTCCTGGGCCAGCCTGTAGGGTTCGCGCGTCACCACGGCCAGGGCGTCGGCGTCGTAGCGCTCCATCACGCGCCTGGTCAAGGCCGGGCTGAGCCCGTAGCCGCGCAGGCTGGCCAGCAGCTCGCGGTCCTCTCGATCCGCCACCCAGCTGGCGCGGATGGCCCGCACCTTGGCCGGCCCGATGCCCGGGACCTGAACCAGGGCCTCGGGATCCTCCGAGAGCACCCGCAGCGTGTCGAGACCGAAGCGCTTCACCAGTCGCCCGGCCAGCTCGGGACCGATGCCGCGCACCGTGCCGTGGGAGAGATAGGCGCGCAGGCCCTCCAGCGTGCGAGGGTCGTCGGCCAGGAAGCTGCGTACGCGGAACTGGCGCCCGTGCACCTTGTGGCTCTCCCAGCGGCCGCTCAGGCGGGCCTGTTGGCCGGGCCGCAGCGTGGCCAGGGGCCCCACCACTGTGACCTCCTCGCCCGAATTCAGCTTGAAGCGCCCCACGGCGAAGGCGCCCTGCTCATCCTCGTACGAGAATCCCCGCAGCTCTCCTTCGAGGCGGAGCGTATCCAAGGCTCATCCCCTGCTGGCTGGGCTGGCGGTCTGGCGCATACCCATCTTCCCATCCCGGGCTAGCGGCTGTACACCTCGAAGCGCTCGATGTGGTAGTGGGGAACGGCCCGCACTACGATGCGTCGATCCAGCTTTTCTTCGTACTCTTCCAGGCTGTGCAGCTCGGCGCCGTAGAGCAGATCAGCCACCTCGGGATGCACGTTGACCATGATGTTCTCGCGGCCCGCGGAGCGACGCGATTCACGCTGCACTTCGCGCAGGATGTCGAAGCAGACCGTGGTGCGCGAGCGCGTGTGCCCCCTGCCCTGGCAGTAGGGACAGGCCTCTGACAGGTAGCGGATCAGATCTTCCTGCACGCGCTTGCGGGTCATCTCCACCAGCCCCAGCTCGCTGATCTTGATGATGTTGGTGCGGGCGCGGTCCGCCTTGAGCTGCTCGGACAGGGCCCGGAAGACCTTGTCGCGGTTCTGCTCCCTCTCCATGTCGATGAAATCGATGATGATGATGCCACCGATGTTGCGCAGGCGCAGCTGGTAGACCACCTCTTTGACGGCGTCCAGGTTGATCTTGAGGGTGGTGTCTTCCAGGTTCGACGTGCCTACGTACTTGCCCGAGTTGACGTCGATGGCGGTCAGGGCCTCGGTCTGATCGATGACCAGGTAGCCGCCGGATTTGAGCCAGACCTTGCGCCCCAGCGAGCGCGTGATCTCGGTCTCGATGCCGTAGGTGTCGAAGCAAGGATCGGCACCGCGGTAGTACTGGACCCGGTCGCGCAGCTTGGGCAGGAAGTCCTTCATGAACTCCCGAACGCGCTCGAAGGTGGGCTTGTCGTCGATCACCATCTTGCCCACGGCTTCGGTCAGTCCATCGCGCACCACGCGCAGCACGAGATCGTGCTCGGCGTGCAGGTTGGCCGGCGGCTTGGAGCTCTTGGCCCCCTGTTGCACCTTGGTCCAGGTCGAGACCAGGTACTCCATGTCCGCCTTGAGCGCACCCAGGGGCTGGTTCTCGCAGACCGTGCGAACGATGAAGCCGGCGCCCTTGGTCCGGTTCTTCTCGACGAAGTTGCGCAGCCGACGGCGCTCGCGCTCGCGCTCGATGCGGCGAGAGATGCCGATGTGATCCACCGTGGGCATGAAGACCAGGTAGCGACCGGGCAGCGTGATGTGGGTGGTGATGCGCGCGCCCTTGGTGCCGATGGGGTCTTTGGCCACCTGCACCAGGATGGACTGCCCCTCTCGCAGCAGATCCTGGATGGGTGGATGCCCCTCACGCGGCGTGGCCCTGGGGCTCTCCTCAGCCACGGTGAGCTCCGGGTCAATGGGCTCGTCGCGCTTGGTGATGTCGAGAAAGGCGGGAAAGATGTCCCCGACGTAGAGGAAAGCCGCCCTCTCCAGGCCGATATCGACGAAGGCGGCTTGCATGCCGGGCAGCACGCGCACCACCTTGCCCAGGTAGATGTTCCCCACGTAGCCGCGGCCCTGGCCACGGTCGATATGGAGCTCTACGAGCTGACCGTCTTCAAGGATGGCTACACGGGATTCCCGCCCCGTAGTGTTGACGATGATCTCTGTAGACAAGGCGATCTCCACGAGATCGCCGCGCACCACCCGTACGCAGCGCACAGCCCTGGTTGGCGCCCGGCGAGGGGCCCGGCAGGCTGTCGCAACACGCGCTTGGCGTGGACATCAGATCGGAATCTGTGCCGTCCTGGGTTTCCGAGGTGGATGACACCCTCCTGGAATGACGCTGAAGGTCCGGCGGCAGGTGGAAGCGGCGCGGGCCCCTGGGGCCCGAAGATGGGATTCAGGGCGTTGAAGCCCAAAAAAAAAACAAGAACTGAAAGTCGTTTCGAGCCTGCGCGTGCTGGCGGCTCGCTGGGAATGCAGGAAGGGGGGTGGCGCTGTCGGCCACCGGTTGCCTGGAATCTCACACACCGAAGGCCTCCCGTCAACGCAGGTTCAGGCCGATCCTCCCCCGACCGCCTGCGCAAAGCGCTGCAGGGCCTTCGGATCTCCGATGACCACCACCGTGTCGCCCGGCTCCAGCAGCACCCTGGCACCGGGCGTCGTGAGCATGGTGCCGTCCCGCCGGTGGATGGCGACCACCAGCAAGCCGTGGGACGATCCGATGTTCAGCTCTGCCAGGCTGCGCCCCGCATAGGGGCTGCCATCCGGGATGCGCTGCTCGTCCATGGCCAGACCCTCATGCCCCGAAGAGAAGGCCAGGTCCAGGAAGCTGGAGGCGCTGGGTCGCAGCAGACCATGGGCGATACGCCACCCCGCCAGGTGGTATGGATTGACCACCTGCCGCGCTCCGACGCGGCGCGCCCGGTGGGTGGCCTCGGGCTCGTCGATGCGGGTGACGATGTTGATCTCGGAGTTGAACTGCCGGGCGCACATCGAGATGTAGACGGCCTCTGCCGTGGAGGGCAGCGCGATGGCCATGCCGCGGGCTCGTTCGATGCCAGCCATGCGCAGGGTCTCGTCCGAGGCGCCATCTCCGTGCACGACGGGGATCACGCCCTGCTCCTCGAGCTCCTCGGTCACGCCCTGGTGGCGCTCCACCACGCAGACCGGCACGCCGGCCCGCAACAGATCGTGCACCACCACCCGCCCCAGCCGGCCGTAGCCCACGACGATGTAGTGGTCCTTCAACTTCTTCATGGTGAGCTCCTTGCGCCGCAGTCGCAGCATACGCGCCATCTCGCCATCCAGGACCGCCCGCGCCAGGCGCGTGGCGGTGAAGGTGACCAGGCCCACGCCGAAGATGATCAGCCCCAGGGAGAAGACCCGCCCGGCCGCCGAGAGAGGCTGAACCTCGCCGTAGCCGATGGTGGTGATGGTGATCACCACCATCCACAGGGAATCCAGCAGACTCCAACCCTCGATGAGCATATAGCCCAGGCTGCCGAACACGATCACCAGCAGCAGCGACAGCACCGCTATCTGCATGGAACGCTGGGCGGAGGACACCCTCTTGGCCGCTGGCGTGGGGGAGCGTGCAGTCATGGCAGGCACTGCTATCCCGCTGCACCCTCGGCTCCCAACCGTGACAGTCCCCCACCGGCCAGCCTGGCTGTCCCTGGATACCGCATCCAGTGGCGGCCTGGCGCTCTCACGGTGGGGGACATCGCCGGGGAGGGGGAGCGCGGAGCGCGATGGGGGGAGGGGGGTTCCCCCTCCCCCCGCACTAACATGATAGGTTTGGGAACGGAGGATCCCGTGCGCATCTCGTCCTGGCTCGCCCTCATGTTGACGCCCCTGGGAGCCCAGGCCGCCACCATCGTCGATCCCTTCCAGGAGCCCGACGAGGCCGACGCCTTCCAGGTCGAAGAGCAGATGGTCACCGTCGCCTCGCGCTACGCGCAGACCGTCCGTCAGGCCCCCAGCATCGTCACCGTGATCACCGATCGCGAGATCCGCGAGCGCGGCTACCTGAGCCTGGCCGACATCCTCTCCTCGCTGCCCGGCATCTACGTCACCATGGCTCCCGAGGGCCGCTCCCTGGCCTGGTTCCGGGGCGTGGTCAGTCCGGACAACAACAAGATCCTGCTGCTGCTGGACGGCGTACCCATCTACGACGGCATCTACACCCACGCCTGGACCGACGAGTACGTTCCCCTGGAGAACGTGCGCCAGGTGGAGATCATCAAGGGCCCGGGGTCGGCCATCTACGGCACCAACGCCTTCGCAGGCGTGATCAACATCGTCACCTACGAGGCCGACGATCTGGAGGGAGGCTACGTGCGCGCCGTGGCTGGCAGCGCGGCGCGCTTCGGGGGCGCCTTCGTGATGGGCGACCGCCTACGGGGGCCCAGCGGCAGGCAGCTGGCGTTGTCGGGCATCGTGCGGCTGCTGAACATGGACGGCGACGGCCTGGAGATCAACCCCAAGGGCGAGCGCAACATCACGGGTACCCAGCCGCGGCGTGCGGTCAACGCCTCGCTGGGCCTGCGCACGGATCGCCTGCAGCTGTCCGCCACGGCCATCGACTACCGCCACACCTACTACACCCAGCCCCAGGACGACGCCCTGGATGTGCTGCTGCAGTCCGCTGACGAGTTCAACCTGAGCTACCGGCACCAGTTCTTCTCGGCCCGCTACCGCATCGAGCCCAGCCGCAACTTCTCGCTGACGCCCCACGCCTACCTGCAGCACTACGACGATCCCGGCGCCTACGCCTGGTTCTCCGATCCCGACATCGCAGAAGACGAGGAGGGCGAGCTGTCTGCCTCCTGGTCCTCCACGCTGGTGGAGACCTCGAAAGAGACGCTGCGCTGGGGAGGGGGGCTGGAGCTGCAGGCTCGCACTGGGGCCTCGAACCTGCTGGTTGCCGGAGCGGGGGCCGAGTTCAACAAGATCCTGGCCCTGGCCGACCTCACCTATGTCGACCTCTCCCCCGAGCCTGAAGAGGGTTTCCGCATCGATCCCAAGCAGGACGACCTGCTCTACGACTTCTTCGCCTACGTGCAGGACACCTGGACGGCGCTCTACTGGCTGGAGCTCACGGCGGGCCTGCGGGCCGACTACCACAGCGTCTCGGGCTTCTACCCCAGCCCGCGCGCCGGTGTGTTGCTGGTGCCGGGATCCGACACCACCATCAAGCTGCTCTACGGCAGCGCCTTCCGCGCCCCCAACGCCCGCGAGCTGCTGGTGATCGTGGACCAGGACGAAGACGGTGAGAACAAGTGGACCGCCGGCAACCAGGACCTGGAGCACGAGAAGATCCACACAGCCGAGGCAGAGCTGCTCACCACCCTGGGCGAGCGCTTGGACCTGCGCACGGCGGCGTTCTACAGCTCCATCAGGGACGAGATCGACAAGCGCGAGACCCAGGAACCCCATGAGAAATGGGGCGACGCCTACTACGACAACTTCGAAGACGGCAGCGACGTGCTGGGCGCCGAGATCGAGGGCACCTGGAACGCGCGCCGCTTCGAGCTGGGGGCCAGCTACGCCTACACCCACGCCACGGATCGCGAAACGGGCAACGACCAATACGAGTTCCCACCCCATATGGCCCACCTGCGAGCCACCCTGCGGCTGCGGGACGACCTGCGGGCCAGCCTGTTGGCCGACGGCTGCGGACCGCGCCCCCGCACCCAGTGGAGCTCCCTGGCCGGGCTGGACGACGGCGAGCCCTTCGTGCTGCTGCACGCAGCCCTGGCCACCGACCTGCTGGCCAACGGGCGCCTGCGCGCCGACCTGGCGGTGCGCAACCTGATGGACGCCGAGTACAGCACCTTGATCTATCGCGACGACGCCAACGAGCTGGGCGACCACGGGCCAAAATATCCCTACGACCTCAGCGGCGCGGGGCGCACGCTGGTGGTGGGGATCGAGGGGGAGTTCTAGCAGCGTGCGGTAGAACGCTGTCGCTGGGAGCTGGGGGACGTTGCACCGTCTCGATGCTGGGCGCAGTGGGGGCACTGCGCGAGTGGAGGTGGAGGTGGACGGGATGGGATTCGGGTGCGAGGGGAGGTGGAGGGTGGAGGGTGGAGGTGGAGGTGGAGGGTGGAGGGGATGGAATCGGGTGCGGGGGGATTCATCCCTCACCCCCTCCACACGAACCCGCACCCCTCCCTCATCCCTCATCCCTCACTCCGAACTCGCACCCCCACCTCCTCCTCCATCCCTCAACCGGACCCGCACGCGACAACTTCATCCCTGGCCGAGGCTTCAGCCGACTGGGGCAGCAGCTCAGCGCCCGAATTCCTCGCCCACCACCTCGTCGGTGAAGTCCAGCAGCATGGGGTCCAGCTCCAGCTCCAACGCCTCCAGGGTGGACCGATTCAGGATCACGCGCACGCCATCGGGCCGCAGCGGCTCGATCTGACTGGGGACCTCTCCTCCATCCAGGATCCGCTGGGCCAGCTCGGCGGCCTGCGCTCCGGTCTCGGCGTAGTCGGGCACCACCGCCAGCAAGGCGCCCGCTCGCACCAGCGCCTCGGAGGTGGCCACCAGCGGCAGTCCGGCACGCCTTGAGTTGTCCCTCGCGAAGCGGAAGTTCTCCGGAGTGAGCACCTCCGGATCATGGATGAGGAGCAGGGCGTCCACCTTGCGACAGAGCCGCACGCAGGCCCCCCGCACCTCCCGAGAGCTCTGAACGGCCGAGACCTGCAGCTCCATGCCCGTGGCTCGCGCGGCGGAGCGCAGCTCCATGGCGGCTGGATTCTGGGAGGTCAGGATGACACCCAGCGTGCGCACCTCCGGCAGGAAGAGCTGGATCTGGCTCATCAGCGTCTCGTAGGGGATCTCCACCCCCACGCCGGTGACGTTGTAGCCCTCGACGCCATAGCGCTTGGGATCGCGCAGCAGGCCGTAGATCAAGGGGACATTCGCCATCTCCTGGTGGATCATGAAGGCCGCTTTGGCGCCCAACGCGAAGACCAGCGGCGGAGGATCGAAGCGCAGGCGCGTCACCACCTCTTTGGCCCGCTCCCGCTCGCCTTCGATGGAGAGCACGCTGACCGGACGCTCTGTGGCCTCCTTGAAGGCCTCGACCGTGGGCTCGTAGACGCCGAGATCGTCGCTCTTGAGCACCACCACCGAGTCGATGGCCGACGCCTCGCCGCAGGTCAGGGCGACCGCCAGCGCTGCCGCTGGCCAGCGCAGCGCGCTAGCGGCGGTGCCGCGCATTGTCGCCTTCATCCGCACTCGTCTCTTCGAATACATGGGTCACCGTTTGGGCTTGATGCTCCAACACCTTGACATCCTTGGCGTACTCCTGATCCCCAGGACCACGGATGACGACGCGATGGGGTCCAGTCGTCACCTTGTGGCTGCGCAGGGGCGTGCGCCCGGCCAGCACTCCATCCACGTAGACATCCACGCCCTTGGGGCGGCTGGTCACGTTCAGGAAACCCGTCGTCGTCACGGGCTGCTCGCTGGCAGCAGGCGCCTCCTCTCCCTCGCTGGCTCCTGCCTCGGCCGCTCCCTCTTCCGCCGCTCCTTCGTCGGCCGCGGGGGGGGCCTCTTCCTGGACGGGCTGCGCCGCGCCCGGCTGGTCCTGCACCTCGTCCCCCTGCGCGCTGCCGGTCGCGCCCGCGCTCTCGGCGCCCCCGGCCGAGGCCGTCGTCCCGGCCTGCGGCTCATCCTTTGCGCTGCCGGAGCTGGGCCTGGCCTTGGTCGTCGCGGGCTCCTTCGTGGTCCCGCTCGTCTTCCGCTCCTCGCGCGCCTGCGAACCATCGCTGGCGGCGGTGGCGTCCGTCCGGAGCTCGTCGGTCTCCTGCTCAGACTGCGGTTCCTGTTCCGCAGCCCGTTCCGCGCCGGCCGCCGGCGCTGCCTGTTCGACCGAGCTGACTTGCGGGGAGGGCGCTGGCTCGTGGTCTCCCAGCAGCAAGCGGTAGGAGGCCACGCCACCCACGGTGCCCACGACCAGCGCCAGCAGCAGCGCCAGGACCAGCGGGGGAAGCAGCCAGAGTAGGCGGGAGGCCCTCCTCGGCCGAGGGGGCAGCTCCTGCGTCTCGGCATCGAGGTTCAGCGTACCGCTGTCATCCGCCTGGCGGGTCGGAGCGGGCACCACCCTGGAGACGGATCGGGAGTCTTCGCGGTATTGCCGCAACCGCCCCCAGATGCCCTCGACGCCCGCCGGATCCAGGTCTGCCACCAGCTCGGCACGCTCCTCTTCGGTGGCCAGCCCGCCGATGCACTCGGCCAGCCCTTCCAGGTCCTGCATCAGCGCCTGCGCGTCGGCGTAGCGCTTCTCGCGTTTCTGGGCCAGGGCCTTGGCGTGCACCTGCAGCAGCCACTCGGGGTGGGGGTAGTCGGCGGAGATGTTCAAGGGGGGGATCTGCCCGAGCAGGATGCGGTGCATGATCTGCAGCTCGGAGAGGCCGTGGAAGGGGCTGCGCCCCCCCACCAGCTCGTGCAGCATCAAGCCGACCGCGTAGACATCGGTGCGACCGTCGAGCGGCGCATTTCCCTCGATCTGCTCCGGGGACATATAGGCGAACTTGCCCTTCAGGCTGCGCCCCTGGGTCTTCTCCAGCCGGTCTTCGGCCAGGGCCACGCCGAAGTCGATCAGCTTCACCTCTCCGCGCACCGAGATCATCACGTTGCGCGGATTGATGTCGCGGTGGACGATGTTCATGGGTCGCCCCAGCGCGTCCACCTTGTTGTGGGCGTACTGCAGGCCGCGCAGCACCTCGCAGAGCACAGAGAGCGAGAAGCGCAGCGGGAGCGGCTGGCGCCGGCTGAAGGAGGCGCGCTGCAGCGCTCGCAGATCCAGGCCCGGCACGTACTCCATGGCGATGAAGTACTCCACGGCCTTGGTCTCGGGGTCGGTGTGCTTGCCGAACTCGTAGACCTGCACGATGTTTCCGTGATGCAGCTCGCCGTTGATGCGAGCTTCGTCCTCGAACATGCGCAGGAAGGACTCGTCGGCCAGGTTGCTGCGCGCGACGCGCTTGATGGCCGCGAAGCGCATGAAGCTGGTGTCATCCACGCCGCGATGCGCCAGATCCACCTCGGACATGCCTCCCGCCCCGATGGGTTCGAGGAGGATGTAGTTGCCGTAGTGACGCGGATAGCGGCTCAAGGTGCTCTTCTCTCGGGGGCAGTGTACACTGAACTACGGGTGGCGGGCCAAGCTAGTGCCGCTGCCCGGAAATCCCCAGTCAGGGATCTCCGCGGGGTGCTGACGCACCCTGCCGCATCCGCGGCAGGAAGTGCACGCGCAGTGACGACGATGGGAGGTAGATAGAGACCACCAGGCGCGTGCACTAGTGGGCCTGCCGGCGAAAGGCCGCCAGCTTGAGGTAGCGACCTTCCGGATGGCCCAGGGCCACCGGGTGGTCGGCGGGCTCTGCCGCGGCATGCACCTGGCACCAGCTTCCCGAGACACGCGCCATGCCCTTGCGCACCGCCTCCAGCCAACGATCCTCGCGCATGCGCGCAGTGCATGAAGCCGTCACGAGGATTCCCGGTGCTGCCACCATGGCGGCCGCGTGCGCGTTCAGCTCCCGATAGGCCTTGCGAGCCGCTCCGACAGCGGCTGCGGCGCGCGCCAGGGAGGGTGGGTCGCAGATCACCAGGTCGGCCGGGCGGCCTGGCTTCCAACGAAATGCGTCCCCGCGCACGAACTCGTGTGCCCCAGGATCGAAGCCATTGAGCGCGAAGTTCTCACGGGCGTCCCGCAGCGCATCCTCTGCCAGGTCCACGGTGACGGTGCGTCGCGCTCCCCCAGCCGCCGCGTGCAGCGAGAAGCCCCCCGAATAGCCGAAGAGGTTCACTACCCGCAGACCCGCGGACCACCGCCCCACCAGCCTGCGGTTCTCGCGTTGGTCCAGAAACAGCCCCGTCTTCTGCCCGGCTGCGGGCCGGGCGATCATCAGCAGGCCGCATTCCTCGACCACCAGGCGCTCCGCAGGAGGGGCCCCGGACAGGGGTTTGATGCCCTCAGCGCCGTCCACCCGCCCCACGCCGAGGCGGCGAGCGATCGATTCCGCCCAGTCCAGTGGGGCCAGGGCGTCCAGCACGGCCCCCAGGTGCGGCTCCCAGGCCGCACTGTAGAGCCGCAGCACCAGCAGCTCGGCGTAGCGATCGGCCACCAGCCCGGGGAGCCCGTCACCAGCGCCGTTGATCAGGCGGTAGGTGTTGGTCCTGGCTGGCACCACGCGCTGCCGCCAGGCCTCGGCGGCGGCGATGCGTGCCTGCAGCAGCTTGGCGAGAGCGCAGGGCTCCCGACCGAGCACGCGCACGGCGATGGGCCCCTCGTCCGCCAGGCCAAAGGCCATGGGGCGCCCGCGAGGGTCGCAGAGCAGCACCAGCTCTCCGCAGCGCGCCTTGCCCCTGATCGCGTCTCGGTAGACCCATGGATGACCATGGGCGACAGGTCGGACGGCGTCCGCGGCCAGGCGAAACTTCTTCAGGGCAGCACCTCGCTTCGGGATCCCGTGCCACCAAGAGAACGGGACCGTTTGAATACTATCCGCTCAGCTGCGTCGACAGGACTCGAAACCGGCCGTCCCCGAGCCTCCCCGGCGCACAAGGGCAGCGGCCCCGAACAAGGAGGAGCCATCATGACCCGCGGCCTCACCCTCATCGGCCTCTTCGCCATAAGCCCCGCCTGCATCGTCTACGACAACGGCCCGGGACCTGCGCCGGCCAACTACGCGCCCAACATCACCTGGGCCGAGGCCGGCTGCTTCTGGGATCCCGTGGTCTACGACTACGTCTGGTACTTCGACTCCGACGTGACGGATCCCGATGGCCTCGGAGACGTCTTCGAGGTCTACGCCGATGTCTACGACGAGTTCAGCGGCGCCTGGGTGGACAGCTTCCTGCTCGAAAACTACGGCTCCGCCATCTGGTACACGGAGTGGCTGCAGTTCCAGACCTACCTGGACTGCGGACGCCCCTACGTGGTGGAGTTCGTGGCCTACGACTACCTGGACGCCGTGGACTTCTACTCGGTCTACCCCCTGGTGTACTACTGAGGCATCCGGGCGCGCTTGCGCAGCCCTTGGTCATCGTCCGGGCCAGTGGGCCCGGACGATGACCAAGGCCGTTATTTTGCGGGGGGAGGCACAGGGCTGCGCCTGCCCTGCGGGCACCGCGGCTGCCGCCGCTGGCTTGCCCCTCGAAGGTCCACAGGACCTTTGATCGCCGCGCCTTATGGGCGCGCCGGGGCATCCAAGATGCCCCGGAAATTGAAAGCTCTTCCAAAATGTGTTTGCGTTGTCGTGGCCGCAACGGTGACCGAGGCCCTTGCGCCCTACGGCGCGACCTGGCGCCTGACGGAACACGACCCGCGCGCCAGGAGCAGGCCCCCTCGATCATGCATCGAGGGGGCCTCGTCGTGTCCGGGCCGTGCCCATTCATCGGGCGTATTCTCTCCTTGTCGGTCCATTTCCGAGCATTCCCTCGAATCTTCTTGAAAAAAAAGCCTTGACCTGACAACTTCTACTTGCCCACGAGTCGCCCGCTGTGGTACTCACAAGCATCCAGGGTCTTTTTCCCTCCTCGCTGCTCCTGCACGCTCCCTCCCACTACCGGCCCCACCCCCCCCCTTGGCCCCGGGTTGACCCATCACGGGGGCCCCCCACCGCACGGGGGCCGGGCAC
>CAYVQL010000024.1:20527-37765 GCA_964454135.1 uncultured Enterobacterales bacterium
AGAGCAGTCGGCTCGAGAACCCGCAGTCAAGCTCGGCGAAAGTCTCGATCCGCTGGTGTTGCTAATCGACCAGGCTGCTGGCTTCGACGCGCTGCGCAGCGAGCTGCAGGCAGTTGTGGGTGCCGCGGAAGAGGGCTCCCTGGGGAGCCAGGCCCAGCTCGACATCGGCGAAGGCGAGCTCGACCTCTTCGAGCTGCGCCAGCTGGTGCGGCTGCTGGAGGAGGAGCATCAGATCAAGGCCGTCGCGCTGCGTTGCGGTGACGGGGCCCTGCGACGCTTCGCCGCCCGCGAGCTGAAGCTCGAGATCATCGTCCACGCAGCCCTCGAGGCGCCAGCCGAGGCCGAGGACCCTCCCCCCGCGGAGCAGTCGCCGCAGCCCTACCTGGCCGCGAACCCGGCGGACACGCCAGACGTGGACCCCCGGCGCTTCGAGGATGGAGACGACGACCTCGACCTGGGCGACGCGCTGCTCACCGAAGACTCCATCGAGGATTCCATCGACCTGCCGCCCCCCGAACGGGCGGTGTCCGCATCGGACACCTCGCTGCGCGTCATCCGGCGCACCTTGCGTTCAGGCACCGTGGTGAGGCACGCAGGCGACGTGATCCTGTTCGGGGACGTCAACCCGGGGGCCGAGGTGCTGGCCGGGGGCGACATCACGGTGCTGGGGGCGCTCAAGGGGCTGGCGCACGCTGGCACCCGCGGGGATGAGAGCGCCTTCATCCTGGGCATCGAATTCAATCCCACCCAGCTGCGCATCGGGCCGCATATTTCGATCCCGTCCCATCGCAGCTCGCGAGACCGCCGGCCGACAAAGGCGCAGATCGCCTTCCTGCGCGACGGCGAAATCGTCACCGAGCCATACCGCGGCCGCTTGCCGCGTCACGACACGAAAAGGAGCGACGCATGAGTGAATGCATCGTCATCACGTCCGGAAAGGGTGGTGTCGGCAAGACCACGACCACCGCCAACCTCGGTGTCGCCCTGGCCCTGCTGGGCAACCGCGTCGCCGTTGTCGACGCGGATATCGGGCTGCGCAACCTGGACGTCATCCTGGGCCTGGAGAACCGCATCGTCTACGACCTGGTGCACGTCGTGGAAGGCGAGTGCCGCCTCAAGCAAGCCCTCATCAAGGACAAGCGGGTGGACGGCCTCTTTCTGCTGCCTGCGGCACAGACGCGAGACAAGAACGCGGTCTCTCCCGAGAACATGAGGCGCCTCACGGCGCAGCTGAAGGAGACCTTCGACTACGTCCTGGTGGACTGCCCCGCAGGCATCGAGCAAGGCTTCAAGAACAGCATCGCCGGGGCGGACCGGGCGGTGATCGTCACCACGCCCGAGGTGAGCGCCATCCGGGACGCGGATCGCATCATCGGCCTGGTGGAGGCGGCAGAGTTGCCGGAGCCCGACCTCGTCATCAACAGGTACCGCTCCAACATGGTCCGTTCCGGGGACATGATGGACCGCGAGGACATCCTGGAGATCCTGGCCATCCCCCTGGTGGGCATCGTACCCGAGAGCGAGGAGGTGATCGTCAGCTCCAACCGCGGCTACCCGGCCGCGCTGGAGCCCGACTCCAAGGTCGGTGAGTCCATGCGTCGCATCGCGCGCCGGCTGCACGGCGAGAAGGAAGTGCCCTTCGCCGCCCTTGAGGAGGACGAGAGCGTCTGGTTGACACTCAAGCGCTGGATGGGGCTGGCCCCCGCCAAGGAGGTGGCAGGATGAGGAAGCTGATCAGAAACTTCTTCGGCGCACGCAAGTCCTCCAAGGAGGACGCAAAGCAGCGCCTGAAATTCCTGCTGATCCACGACCAGGTGGACATGACACCCGCCCAGCTCGAGGCCATGAAGGCCGAGATCCTTGAGGTGATCTGCCGCTATATGGACGTGGACACCCAGGAGACGGTCTTTCGCCTGGAGCGCGCCCAGGACAAGGTCGCGCTGGTGAGTACGGTGCCGGTGCGCCGGGTCACCACGCGCTCGCCATCCGCTGCCCACGGCACGGCCTGAGGCATCCGGGTTCCGTTCAAACCTCGCGCGGCGCTGCGAGCCGCTCGGAGGGATCATCCGCATCGGGGGGCTCTTCGTTGAAGTGCACGACACGCTCCGGCAGGATGCCAGCGACGCGCAGGGCTACGTCCCGCGCCACCACGACATAGGTGTCTCCCGAGGGCGGATCGGCGTAGGCCAGGGCCAGGGTTCCAGCTCGTAGCCCCGCCGCCAACTTGACGGGCAGGTCCACCCTTCCGAGCAGGCTTCCTCCCACGGTCCTGTGCCAGAAGCGTTGCGAACCCCCTGCGCAGCGCAGGCCGTGGTGCTGCAGGATCTGGTTGACCCTGAGCCGGCGAGCCTGCGCCTCCTCTTGCTGGCGCCGCGCGGCCTGCAGCGCCCGTCGCTGCTGCAGCTTCTCCTGCTGCTGCGCCTGGAGTTGACGGCGTCGTTGCTCATTGCGAGCGCGCTTGGAACGCTTGCGCCCCTGCTGCTGACGCCGGTTCTGCTTCAGGCCACGCTCCACGCGCCGCTTGTCTTTCTTGGAGGCCAAGCCGGCCTTGACCAGCTGATCCCGCAGCGACATGGGCCCTCCTCGCCGTGGTCCGCCAGCTCAGTCCTGGCTCAGGAGCTGTCTTCCCCGCTCCCGATAGACGCTGCGAGCGTCGGCTTTCTCCAGGTATTTCTTCAAGTATTCCCTGGCTTCCGCAGGCTGATCCAGCTGAAAGAGGGCGTCGGAGAGGTGCCACAAGGCCTCGGCCGGGATGCTAGCCCCCGAGCCGACCTGGCTCAAGAGCGACACCGCTTCGCGCAGCTCGCCGTTCCACAGCGCCATCACGCCTCGCACGTAGTCGCCGGCCATGCGCTTGCTCAATGCGGGCTCGATGGCCCGGCGACCTTCGGCACGCGCCGCCGCGTCCACGCCAGGCAGGGCCAGCAAGGCGTCCAACAGCCGCAGGATCTCTCTTTCCTGTGCGAGCCGATAGGAGTCGAGCCCCACCTGCAGCACCTCGGTGCCCTCCATGCCTTCCAGGCGTGCTTGGAGCCGGCGCACGGGGAGATCGGCCTTCTTGCCCGCCCTGCGAAATACACCCGATGACGAGATGAGCAGGCGATCGGTCTGCAGGCGCTTGTCGCTCCCGGTGGCGCAGATGCCACCCATGGGCAGCAGCCAGCGGCGCGGTCCAAGGCGCACGCGCACCTCGCCCACGTCCGGACCACGGCTGGTCCAACAGCCCGCCACGGAGGGCGTCGCAGGCGACTCCGAGGCCAGCTGCAACAGCTCCCCCAGGGCCGCACCTCGCTCGGCGGCCAGCCTTCCTTCGAGCGCGTGCAGGGGCTCTATCAGGCCGCGGTAGCCCAGACGCAGCATCAGCCGAGCCAGCTCCACGAGCATCTCGGGCTGCTGCCTGTGGTCAGCCAGCGCCGCGAAGAGCGCGCGCTCGACAGGGCGCGACCCATTGAACGCAGCCGAGGCGCACATGCGCTCGAGGCCCACCAAGGCGCCGGTCCGCACGTCACCGCGAGGATCTCGCAGCCCGCGCACCAGGATGGTCATGCCAGCGGGCAGCCCCAGGCTGGCGACGACCTGGAACAGGCCCGTGTTCACACCCGGATCCATGGCCCTGAAGCGCTTCAAGAGCGCGAGGCGCCGTTCTTCGGAGAGCCCTGCCCGCTTGTCTGGCAGGCGGTAGCGCGAGAGGATGTCCGACGCAGCGCCGGCGGCGGCCAGGCGCACACCTGGCGAAACATCCCCTATGGCGGTGTCGACCAGGGGCTCGATGGCGTCGGTTCCTCCCTTCTCACCCAGCCCACGGGCTGCTTCCGCCCGCACCGCAATGCTTTTTTCTTTCAGGCGATTCAGCGTCTCGGCCTCGTCCGTCACGTAGCCTCCAGGCGGGTTCGTCCCCAGGGCGGCACAGCTGGGCCTATCCCCTGCAACCGCCCCCGGCAACGGCGCCGGAATACCCAAGAACGTTGCCGAGCGCTACGATGGGGACAACCCGGAGGTCGACCTTGCCACGAAGCCAGCCCCCCCTCACCCGCCTCCTGTCCACGACGAGCCTGCTGGCCTGCGCGCTCTTGTGCACAGCTTGCGGAGCTCGCATCCGCGACATGTACGAGCAGGCCAGGAGCGAGGCGCTGACCGACCCTGGCCCGGCGCCCGCCGATTGGGAGCCCGACGCAGTGCTGGGTCTCTCCTGGCCACTGGCCACCACGCTGTTGTCCGCGGAAGTGGAGCAGCACATGGCCGGAAAGGCGACCGGCGTCGAGGTCGATCTGCCCCTGGGCATGAAGGCCTCGTTGACGCCGGAGCTCTCCTACAAGGACGCGGAGCTCACCGCCTCGTCGGCTTGCGACTCCTGCGTCGATCTCAAGGCCCGCTTCAAGGGCCGGTTGGCCTGGAGCGTCGGTTCCTTCGACGGCCACGTCCCCCTGTCCATGCGCGCCGAGCTCTGTCTGGAGCTGCAGAGCTCCACCGGCGAGACCACCCAGGTAGAGGCCGCTCTGCGCGAAGCCACGATTCGCTTGCCGGACATCCCGGAGATCAAGCGCGTGGACATCGACCTGGACAATCCCCTGGCAGAGTGGGCGCTGGGGCGCATGAAGACCGATTTCCCGCGCATCCCCGTGGCGGAGTTGAAGAGCGAGAAGACCGACACGCGCGCGCTGCGTGTCAAGACCAGCGCCGACTACCTGCAGATCGAGATCCTGACCAGCTCCCCCATCCGCGAGCAGCCTCCCGCCTCGGCGGAGGCGGGGCACGACTGGGTCCTGTCGGTCAGCCAAACCGCCCTGCTGGGCCTGGCCCGGCGGGCCGCCTTCGAGGAGGGCGAGCTGGCCTACGAGGTCTACGCCGATCCACAGGGGCTCGAGGTGGAGGGCGATCGCTTCACTCTGCAGCTGCGGCTCTGGCGCCTCAAAGGCAGCGGCTGGTGGCGTGACTACCAGGTGTCCGGCGCGCTGGCCGTGGAGGGAGAGCGCCTGCACCTCGATCCGCAGGACGTGGCAGAGGCGGACCACAGCCGGGGGGCCGCCCTCGTGGACCCGCTGGCCGTGCTGGCCAAGGGAGCCATCATCGCGGCCATCGAGGACGGCCTGACCGTGGCCAGGCCCGCGACGATGCGCGAGTCCGTGGGAGGCTCTCGCGTGACCCTCTCCGCGGAGCAGGCCCAGGGCAGCGAAGGCAGCTTGCACCTGATGGGCGCTGCCAGCGTGGCGGAGAAAAAGAGCAAGAAGAGCACTACAACGAAGAAGAAGAAGAAGAAGAAGAAGAAGAAGACCAAAGGTCGTTAGCGGCCCTGTCCCCTGGCAATCCGAGCCCTGCAAGCAGCCCCATGTCCGACTCCCCGCCCTGGCAGCGCCGCGCGCTCTACGCTCTGAGCATGACGCTGATATGCCTGGGCACGGCGGAGGTCGGCTCCCGGCTCTTCGCCATGGACATCCTGCAGCGGGCTGACAGCCCCGTACCCGAGAGAGCGGAGGGCGCTCCGAACCTGCAGGGCAACCCCTACCTTCTCTGGGAAATAGCTCCGGGCGTGCGGCAGGAGAGGGGGATCACCGTACGCATCAACCACCTCGGCCTGCGCGGTCCCGAGTGGGGGCTGGAGAAACCACCGGGGAAGAGACGGATCGTGGCCATCGGCGACTCCAGCGTGTTCGGCTTCGGCGTGAAGGAAAGCGAGACCTTCACGGCCCAGCTCGACCAGAGGCTGGGAGACGAGGTGCAGGTGATCAACGCCGGCATCCCCGGCTATTCCACCTACCAGGCCATCAACCTGCTGCAGATCCGCCTGCTGGCGCTGGCTCCCGACGTCATCATCGTCGCCTGCCTGTGGTCCGACAACAACTTCGACAGCTTCGTGGATAAGGAGCTCTTGGCCGCCTACTCCTCTTTCGGCAGCCGACGCGCACGGGCGCTGCGCAGCCTGCTGGAGCGCAGCACCCTGTTTCGGCTGCTGGACTACGAGCTGCGCGTTCTTCGCAAGCTCCCCCATGTGCGACGCGTGGGCTGGTTGATCGGACGAAGCGAGACCACTGGCGAGCGTCGGGTGCCCATCGACGAGTACGCTCGCAACCTGGAGATCATCGCTGACCTGACCCACGACGCCGGCGCCGAGCTGCTCTTCCTGCTGCTGCCCAACGAAGAGGACATCGTCCCCACGGGGGCCCAGGGCGCGGCCTGGGATCCCTACCGACTGGCCATGCGCGATGCGGCCCGGCGCCATGGAGCTCCCCTGGCCGATCTGCCCGCCGTCTTCAAGGCCAGCGCTCTGCCAAAGGAGCAGCTGTTTCTCGACGAGATGCACCCCACCGCCCGCGGCCACCACCTGATCGCCGACGCCGTACAGGCGGCCCTGACTGAGAGGGGCTGGATGGAAGGCGGGATGCTGGAGTCCGATCCCCAGCCAGCGGCGATCCCCGACTACCGGGATCCCTTCACAGAGGGACGGCATAGCCCTCCGGCACCTCAATCCGACGACGCCGTGCCGCTGGGGGAGGACGCCGCGCTCCTGAAGGGCAGCATCACGGCACCTGAGCACGCTGGGGGCGCGATCCAGATAGACGTGATGGATGCCACTGCGGATCCACCGGTCGTCCTGGGCACGGTGCGACTGTCAGCCCCGGGCGAGTTCGAGACGCGGCTCGTCAGCACGCCAGCCTCTGTCTATTTCATCGTCTACCTGGACGAGAACGGTGACGGTCCCGGGCCCGGTGACGCCCGTTTCGATCTATCCTCTGATCCGGTGCCCTTGCCCAGCTCCGAGCAGGGTTCGGAGCTCACAATCGATCTCGCCCGTGGCCGGGCGGAACGCACCTTCGCAGAGGGCGTGCAGGACGGAAGCTCTCTGCCAGAGAAGACAGGAAGCACACCATGAACTGGCAAGCAAAACCTACCCGCCTGCTGCAGCTGACCGGCCTGGCCTGCTCTTTGGCCGTGCCGGCCTGCGACGACGATCCCGTTCAGGCTCCCCCGTCTTCCCAAGCTCCAGTGCTCGAAGCTGCGGCCGTGGCCAGCCTGACGGAACAGGTGGAGAGCAGCCGCTCCACCGGCCCCCGCGTGCTCTTCCGCTCCGACTCGGTGCCTCCCACCACGACGGACAACCGAGTTCCCCCACCGGGCCTACGGAAGATAACAGGGCCCTACGAGGAGGAGATCGGAGAGGGTTGGGCCTCGCCGGACGGCGGCAGGGCCGCCGTGATATCGCAGGCCGCCTCCGGGACCCACCTGCTGGTTGTGCTGGACGCGACCGGCGAGGAGCTGGCCAAGCTGCCCTTCGCCGACTACCCGCGCGGGGACTGGTGGTCTCCTCGCTGGTCCCCCAGCGGCCGCTACCTGGCCCTGGTCTCACCACTGGGCACGCGCGTCGAGGTGAACCTCTACGACGTCGAGACCGAGAGAGCCTCCCCAGTAGCCACAGAGGTCAAGAAACTGAGCTGGGCTCCCGAGGTGGACCTGCTCGTGCTCTCCTACTGGCCGACGCTGGCCAAGCCCAACGCGATCCCCAACTTCCACTTCTACGTACCGGCCACCGGTCAGACCCACACGCCCCTGCAGGCCAGCAGCGACGTGGGCTACGCCTTCACCGGTTTCGCCGCCAGCACGGAGCTCGGCTACCGGGAGTATCGCCTGGGCACCTCTCCCAGCGGAGCGACCTGGAACCCGGTTGGAGAGAGGCACGCCCGCCTCTCTTCGGATCTGACCGGGCTGGAGACGGGGGGGAGGCGCTAGTGAGCCTCAGCTTCGCAGCTGCCGGATGTTCTGCTGCAACACGAAGAATGCCACGATCAGGATGAACCAGTAGCCCAGGTACCAGCCCACCAGGCTGGCCAGGACCGCGCAGGTGATGGAGACGATGGCCACGATGCGCAGGCTGCGGTACACGTCCACCCGCAGGATGCCCAGGCTGTGGAGCAGGATCTTGCCGCCATCCAGGGGATTCATGGGCAACAGGTTGAAGAGGCTCCAGAAGAGGTTCACGAAGATCATCATCTGCAGGAACTTCTGAGAGAAGCCCAGCAGCTGCGGCATCCCGGGCGCTGCCCCGGCAAGGCCGTCCGCCAGCAGTACGCCCAGGTAGAGCGCCAGGGAGAGCACGCCCAGCAAGAGCCCCGCGCCGGGACCTGCTGCGCTGACGGCCAGGCCTTGCCTGGATGTGGGGGGTCTGCCGAACTGGGTCAGGCCGCCGAAGCCGTGCAGCTGGATGGCGCAGGGGCCCAGCCCCAGCCGGCGCGCCACCAGGGCATGCCCCAGCTCGTGGACCAGGACCGAGCCGAAGAGCACCGCAGCCCAGAGGGCGCCATCCATCAACGCCCCCGGGCCACCCGATGCCTGGCTGAGCAGGATGAAACCCAGAATAAGCCAAGCCATGGGATGAATGATGATGGGAAAACCGAGCAATCTGAAGCTGAGGGATTTCATTTTCCGGACCTCTTCGCCGCCCCGTCGTTTTTCTCGGCGTCTGCGGCGCGCTCTTCGTCCTGCGGCGTTTCCTGCAGCAGTTCCGAGTTGTAGAACCAGCCCAATGCACCGAGGATGAAGAGCAGAACCGCGACACCGACGGCCAGGTTCAGCTGCCGGCCGAGCTTGTCCGCTTGCGCGGCCAGCTGATCGATGCGCGACTCCAGCAAGGCCTGCACCTCGCGCCGCTCCCGCAGGTGCAGGCTCAGCGCCTCGAGG
Organism: uncultured Enterobacterales bacterium; assembly: GCA_964454135.1. Classification (GTDB taxonomy): domain Bacteria; phylum Myxococcota_A; class UBA796; order UBA796; family JAFGLY01; genus CAYVQL01. The sequence continues at coordinate 29,198 of CAYVQL010000024.1, forward strand.
GGATCCTCCCGTGCAGGCAGGCCGGGGATGTCCGCCAGCACTTGCTTGAGGGTGGGGCGGGCCGCGGCGGGCCCGCCACCTGGCGCCTGCAGCCGCAGCTCATCCGCCATGGGGTGTTCGTCGAAGCGCTCCAAGGCCTGGTACAAGGCCTGGCGAGCGCTCGCCGCGGATGCCTCATTACAGCCTTCGAGGGCCCGTAGCAGCCGATACAGGGCATCGTGGATCGGGATCGTGCCGGGGTGCTCGCGGCAGGTTTCCAGGCGCTCCATCTGACCCCGGACCAGGCGTGCCTGCGCCTCGGAGAGGGCCTGCTCGCGACACGGCTCCACCTGTTGCGCGGTGCTTTTTGGTGGCTCTTGGTCCAGATCGGCTCCCAGGTGAGAATGTCGCTGCGCAGAATATGGACACCGGGGACTGCACAGGCAAGATCTCACCGACCATTTCCGCCGACAGCGTCGGCGGAATTGCCCGGTGCGTTTTATTGAGGGGGAAGACAGATTCTTCCACCCCTATCCGAGCGGGAGGCCGCCCCGGCAGGACACCGCCTCTCCCCCCCATCTTCGCCGCTTGATGAGCGGCGCAGGGCTGCGTACGCAGCCCTGAATCAGCGCCGCGGAAGACCCACGAGCTGTCGGTGGGACCGTAGTTCATGTTCAGTGCCATCTCCTCCCTGCGTCGCGGCCCGCGCCATAGCGGGCCACGGCCCGGTTGACAGCCTCCGCTGGCGATACTACGTTCGGCCGCCGCCGCGGCTCCGTCTTGCGCACAGTACGGACTGCCGCCCAGATTTTTCCGGAGTAGACCATGGCCTCCAACACCAAGGTGACCAAGCACCGTCGCGCGATCCGTCGCAGCAAAGCCGGTCGCAAAGCCAAAAACCGGCGCGCAACCCACGGCACCACGCCTGTCTTCGCGATCCACACGCCCGAAGCCGACGCCAACGCGCCCGCCCAGGTCTCGCCCAAGCAGGAAACGCCGGGCGCCGAAGACTAGGCTCAGCGCAGCTCCGCGGCCAGGCACGCGAGCAGAGACTCCATCACCAGCCGCGGCGAGACATTGACCGCCAGGCGCTGGCGTGCCAGGTCCAGGGCTTCATCCACGCGGCGCAGGCCGCCTGGCCAGAGCCGCTGCGCCCAGCGCTGGGCGAGCTCGCTGCGCTCCGGATCGAGCAGATCCTGCTGTCTGCCCGTGGCGTAGCAAGCCGCATCGCGCAGGCTGATCTCCAGCGCGTCCAGGCAGGAAGAGACGCGCTCCTCCCAGGCCGTCCGCGGAGGAGCGCTCAGGGCCTGGGCGTAGTCGAAGATCGCGGCGGGATCGGCGGAGATGGCGGCGATCAGCTCCTCTCGGCTGCGCAGGAGGCGCTCCAGGCCACCCTCGGCCAGCTGCAGCGAGGCGCCCGGAGAACCGAGTGACATGCGTGCCAGCCGCTCTGGCTGCTCCAGGCCGCGCGCCTTGAGCCAGGCCACGAGCGGCTCCCGCGGGACCGGCCGGAACCGAACCCGCAAGGAACGAGAGAGCACGGTGGGCAGCAAGGAAGCCGCCCTGGAGGTGACCAGCACGAAGCCGGAGCCGGGCGGTGGCTCCTCCAGGGTCTTGAGCAGCGCGTTGGCAGCCTCTTCACGCAGCTTGTCCGCCGGGTCCACGATCACGAATCGCCGCCGCGCGCTGTGGCGATGCAGCGTCATGCGTCGCACCACCTCCCTGGCTTGCGCCACGGTGATCACCCCGCCCGCTTTCTCCGGATCCGGGTTGAGCGCGACGACATCCGGATGGCGCTCAGCCGCGATATCGCGGCAGCTGCGGCAGCGGTTGCACGGCAGAGGGCCTTCTCGTCCTCGTTCCTGGCAGTTGGCGGCCATGGCCAGGCGCAGCGCCACGGTAGCCTTGCCGACACCAGCCGGCCCCTCGAAGAGGTAACAGTGGTGCAACCTGTCGTCGCCCAGCGCCCCCCAGAGCTGTTGGCAGGCGGTCTGCTGCCCCAGGATGTCAGTGTGTCCCGGGGCCAGGGCGTGTCTCGTCTCGGACAGCTGCATGGATATCTCTGGAGGATCCCGACGACCGACGCCGAGTGTGGCTGACAACCTAGTGCACGCGCCTGGAAGTGTCTATCCACCCACCATCGACGTCGCTGCGCGTGCACTTCCTGCCGCGGATGCGGCAGGGGGGGATGCGGCGAAGACGGACGTAGTGCGCATGTCGGGGGCGGAGCCCCCACAAAAAAGCACCCGTGTCGACGCGCCGCGTAGCGGCGGGTTGCGTCAGCACCCCTTCGGAATTCCCTGGCTAGGGAAATCCGAGCGGCGGCACTAGATAGAGCGGCTCCTGTCTCCGCGTCAAGCTCGAAGAGCTCATGGCGGCGCAGCCCATCAGCCCATCTCGAGCTTGCGCATATGGGCCTGTAGCGTGTTGCGGCTGATGCCCAGGAGCTTGGCCGCGGCCTTGCGATTGCCCCCTGTCCGTGCCAGCACCGCACGGATCAGCGGACGCTCGGCCCCACCCAGGACGAGTTCGTGCAGGCTCTGATCTCCTCCTGGCTCGTAGAGCTCCACCACGCGCCGTATGGGGCTCTCCACCACGTCCTCGAATACAGCGGCCTCCCCTGTCAGCGCCGCATCCGCGCGGGGATCCACCAGCTCGCGCACTGCGTTTGGCAGGTGTCGCGGCAGGATCAAGCCGCGATCCACCGCTGGCAACATGGTGGCCACGAAAGACTCCAGCTCTCGCGCGTTGCCCGCCCACTGGTGGGCGTGGACCAGCGCCCAGAGGCCCTTCCCCAGGCGCCGGCGGGGCAGCCCGAGACGCTTGCGATGCAGGTCCACGTAGTAGAGCGTGAGCTTGTGCAGGTCCTCCTGGCGAACACGCAGCGGCTGCAGCAGCAGGTGCGTCCACTGGCCGGAGCCCGTAGGAAGCGCCGTCCTTGTGCCGGCCACCACGCGCCAGCCGCGCTGCGGCGCCCGCTGGGCCACATCCTGCACGTTCTCCAGGGTCCAGTTGGCCTGCAGGGCCAGGTAGAGCGTGCCACGGGATCCGACGGGGGCCAGCTCCCCACCCCCATGGTTGTCGCTCTCGAGAAAATGGGCCGAGCTGGGCGCCTTCAGGGGAACGAAGGGGCCCCCGCCACCCAGCCGGTGCAGGGCCTGCGCCACCTGCATCTTGCCAGCCCCGCGTTCCCCTTGGAGGCAGACCGGCAGCGAAGCGCGAGCCAGCTTGGCCAGGACCTGGAGCGGCCGCAGTCCCACACCCAGCAGCCGCAGCAGGCGCAGCTCCTCCCGAGGCACGGCCGGTCCGACGTGCTGCGATACCAGCCGTCGCAGGGCCGCCACCTGGGTAGGCAGCTCGGGCAAGGGGGGGATGCTACCGGCGGCCACGAAGAGGTGCGGCTTGTGCTGCAAGCTGCGAGCCAACTGCTGTAGCAGCTTTCCCCGATCCTCATCGCCGGACAGGTGGGGCGCACGCCCGTCGAGCAGCGCCAGGCGGGCGGGTGCACGGGCCAGCGACTCCACCAGACGCCGCCAGGTAGAGGCAAAACCGACGGAATAGCCCATGGCCAGCAGGCGCGAAGAGAGGCTCTCTCTGAGCTTCTCGTCCTCGGTGGCGATCACGATCTGGGCCAAGCGCCCTCCCTGGGAGCCCGCATCGGGCGACAGGCCGGATTCTCGCTCCTGACCTGGGGCAATGCTATCTTCGCCGCTCTCGCGCGTCACACGCTGCGTTCCTGGCTATGGTACCGAACAAAGAAAACCGATCCTGCCGACAGTTCGAGGAGCTTCCGCAGCGCTGGTTCAGGGCTGCCTACGCAGCCCTGCGCCGCTCATCGGGCGGCGAAGATGGGGGGGAGAGGCGGTGTCCGCCTCGAATAGGGGGGGAAGAATCTGTCTTCCCCCCAAAAAAACCGACCCCGGTCATATTCCAAGCGCCCGCCATCCCTGCCCTGCTCCTGCTCGCCGGCGTCGCCAGGGCTTCGGATCCCGAGGGACCGCCAGGGCTCGAACCCGGTTGGTCCGAGCCGGCGCTTCAGACGGAGCAGACAGCGCTGCGGCAACAGCTCGACCAAGCGCTCTGCGGCCAGCCTCCCGGTGCAGACCTGCTAGCCGCCAGCGTCGAGCTGAACCAGCTGCAGCAGAGCGAGCTGCGCTTCCTCAACCTGGCCACCGGTCGAGGGCTGCTGGGAGCCCTGGCCTGGTATCGCGACCCCTTGGGGCTGCTGACCGCCGATCCTCTGCAGCTGGCCCGCGTCGATGCGGAGGAGTTCGACCTGCCCATCGTGATCAACGACGACGTCGAGCTCTGGATGCGCTACTTCCTGGGCCGGGGGCGCGAGTGGTACGGCCGCTGGCTGGCGCGCAGCTCGCGCTACCGCCCCATGATCGCAGCGGGCCTGGCCAAGCGAGGCATGCCCGCCGATCTGTTCTACCTGTGCATGATCGAGAGCGGCTTCAGCACCAGGGCCCATAGTTCGGCCTCGGCCGTAGGCCTCTGGCAGTTCGTGGCGCCGACAGCGCAGGCCTACGGCCTGCGAGTCGACTGGTGGGTGGATGAACGCAGGGATCCCGAGCGGTCCACGGCCGCCGCCCTGCGCCACCTGCAGGATCTTCACGGCATGTTCGGCGACTGGTACACGGCTGCCGCGGCCTACAACGCCGGTGCCGGCAGAATTCGCCGCGCCATCGCCCGGACCGGTGCCCAGGACTACTGGAGCCTGGCCCAGCCAGGCAACCTGCCTCCGGAGACCCGCGCCTACGTCCCGAAGCTGATAGCCGCGGCCATCCTGGGTCACTACCCCGAGCGCTACAGCTTCGGCGACGTGGCCTACCAGGCTCCCAGCCGCATCGAACACGCCGAGGCGCCCGCCGGCCTGGCACTGAGCAGCCTCGCCCGCTGCGCCGGCTTGGACGAGCAGACTTTCAGAGAGCTCAATCCCGCGCTACGTCGCTGGGCCCTCCCCCCGCAGCCAACCACCCAGCAGCTGCGCATTCCTGTCGGCAGGAGCTCTTTCTTCGAGGCATGCCTGGCACGCATCCCGTCCTCGGAGAAGACCGAGTTCCGGCGTCACCGGGTGCTGGCTGGGGAGAGCCTGAGCGAGGTCGCCGCCATCTATGGCGTGGGGGCATCGTCCATCGCCCGCGTGAACCAGCTGGAGCCGAACGGCGCCATCTACGTGGGGAACGAGCTGATCATCCCCACAGGCGCGCTTCCTGACGACCTGGTGTCTCCCAGCAGGGAGGACGATCAGGGGGCTCTCACCCACACGGTGAGGAGGGGGGAAAACCTGGCCGGCATCGCGGCCCGCTATGCCGTCTCGCTGGACGACCTGCTCACCTGGAACCCGATCGCCGACCCCGACCGCATCCAGGCCGGTCAGCGGCTGCGGATCCAGGGGGCCGCGCCCGCCGCGGTGATGCCTATCGAGCACACCGTGGCGCGGGGCGACACGCTCTCGGCCCTGGCGAGCCAATACGGCGTCACCGTGGCCGAGCTGCAGCGCTGGAACGGCATCGCCGATCCCGCTCATCTGCGGATCGGACAGCGGCTGGCGCTGTACACGGACAGCAGCGGCTGGACGGCCTACACGGTGCAGCGTGGCGACACCCTGGGATCCATCGCACGGCGCTACGGCTGCGCGGTGGCTGAGATCAAGACCTGGAACGGCTTGAAGAGCAACACCATCCACCCCGGACAGAAGCTGCGCATACAGCGCTGAGGTACCGAACGAGAAATGCCGATCTCGCCGACAGTTCGAGGAGCTTCTGCGGCGCTGTTTCAGGGCTGCGCAAGCAGCCCTGCGCCGCTCATCAAGCGGCGAAGATGGGGGGGAGAGGCGGTGTCCGCCTCGGATAGGGGGGGAAGAATCTGTCTTCCCCCCAAAGAACAGGGAGCGAAGCGATGATCGAGATGGAAGAAGCCCTGGAGCGCATCGTCAGCGACGTCGAGCGCCTGCCAGCCCGTGACCTGCCCCTGGCCGACTGCCTCGGCCGGCAGCTGGCCAGGTCCATCGTCAGCCCCCGTCATGTCCCCCCGCTGGCCAACAGCTCCATGGACGGCTTCGCCGTTCGCGCGGCGGACACAGGCTCCACACCGGTGACCCTGCGCGTCATCGGTTCCCTGCGCGCGGGACAGGCCCCGGTCGAGCCCCTGCTGCCAGGTACGGCCATCCGCATCATGACCGGAGCTCCCATCCCCCCGCAGGCCGACGCCGTCGTGAAGGTGGAGGACACGCGACCGGCTGGCGAGGACGTGCGGATCATGGTCGCTGTGGACCAGGGCAACTACGTGCGGCAGGCGGGTGAGGACCTGCGCGCTGGAGAGGAAGTGCTGCAGGCGGGTTGCACGCTGACGCCGGCCCGTCTGGGCCTGCTGGCTTCCATGGGCTTCGCCAGCGCCCCCGCAGTGCGACGGCCGCGGGTGGCGATCCTCTCCACCGGCGATGAGCTGGTCGCTCCGGGCAATAGCCTGCCGCCGGGCAAGATCTACAGCTCCAATCCCTACGCGCTGGCCGCCCAGGCGCGTGAGGCCGGGGCCCTGCCCCTGGACCGCGGCTCCGCGCCCGACGAGCTGCAGGCCACCCGCCGCGCGCTGCGCAGCTGCTTACCCTGCGACATCATCATCACCACAGGTGGCGTCAGCGTCGGCGACCACGACCACGTGAAAGAGGCCCTGGCCCTGGAGGGAGCCGAGCAGCGCCTGTGGCGCGTGGCCATGAAGCCGGGCAAGCCGATGGCCTATGGGCTCTTCGGCGGCAGCCGCTTCTTCGCGCTGCCGGGCAATCCGGTCAGCTGCATGGTTGGCTTTTTGCAGTGGGTCAGGCCTGTGGTTCGCAAGATGCTTGGCGATCCGCGTCCCTTCCTGCCCGTGGTGGATGCGGTGATCGAGGAATCCGTCCGCAAGCGGCCCGGGCGGGCCTGGCTCGAGCGGGTTCAGCTTCGTCCGGGCCCCGACGGCTGCTGGCTGGCGCGTCGCACGGGCAACCAGTCCTCGGGCGTGCTGCGCTCCATGGCAAACGCCCAGGGCCTCCTGCTGCTGCACCGCGACTCCGCCGGGGTCGATGCAGGCGAAGCGGTGCGCGTGCAGCTGCTGGATTGGCGCTTCATGCACGACGCGCGGCCCAACTACCGCTGGCGCGGCTCCGACTGAGCCCTTGCTCCTGCCCGCGCTTGCGCCAAGCTCACGGACAGGCCAGGATCCAGGCAGCGCTTTCGCAACATCCCCTGCAAGGAGAGGCCATGGGCGCCGCCGATCACCACGACAGAGCCGGAGATCGTCCGGTCCTCTTCCACATCATCATCGTCTCTTCGAGCCGGCGTCCGGATACCGACAAGGCCGGTCCCCTGATCGAGGAACTGCTGCGCGAGGCCGGTCACGGCGTCGCCGGTCGGGACATCCTGCCCGACGACCAGGCCACGCTCTCGGCCAGGCTGCGGAGCCTGATCGGGCAAGGCCAGGTGCAGGCGGTGCTGCTCTCCGGAGGCACGGGCATCTCGGCCAGGGACGTGACCTACGAAGCGGTGAGCGAGTGCCTGGACAAGGAGCTGCCCGGCTTCGGAGAGCTCTTCCGGCACCTCTCCTACGCCGAAATAGGCCCCACGGCGATCATGTCCCGCGCCACCTGCGGCGTCGCCGGCAATACGCTCATCTTCGCCCTGCCCGGATCTCCCGCGGCCTGCCGCCTGGCGCTGAAGAGCATCATCCTCCCCGAGATACGGCATATGGCCTACGAGCTGGGCAAGGAAGAGGCCGCAGCGCTGGCCGCGGAACCCAGGCTGGATCTGCGGCAGGATCCACCCCCGACCCGCGAAGCGCAACCGGAGCCCGAGCCCGTCGACGTTCCCGGTTGGCGCGGCGCCCTCTCCGCCCTCGGATTCGAGCTGCGCAGCGCCCCTCCCCCTGCCCTTCCCGCAGCCCTGGCAGACAACGCGGCAGTGCGCAACGTGCTCAACGCAGCGGGCCAGCGGGCGCTCGCCCGATCCCCCGATCAGCCTGATTGCGGGCTCTACGGCTACCCCGATCTGCTCCGTCCGAGCTCCAAGGTGCTGCTGGTCGGACAAAACGAACCCTACGGGGCCGTCCTGGCGCTGCACCGGCACCCGCGCCTCGCGGGCCTGGCCGCTGCGCCGGGCATGCCCGATCCCGGATCCGACCTGGACGCCCTGATCCTGCGGACCACGGGCCGACCCTGGAGGCGCACCGGCACGCTATTCGCCCTGGAGCCCAGCTGCATCCGCCTGCTCTCTGAGGGTCGGATCTGGCGTTGGGACGGACGCCGGGAGCGCGACGAGGGACCTCCGGCAGCTGCCCTCGCCAGTCTGCTGCTGCACTGGTCCTCTCGCTAGTGCCCGTGCTTGCAAACACCTTTCCTGCGCGGGCGAGCCACACGGCACGGGCACTCCGTCCGCGAAGCGGACGGTGGGGGGTGCGCCGAAGGCGCAGTTGGGGGGCACGGCCCCCCACAAGAGGCGCTGGTGCCCCTGTGTCGCGCAGCGAGCGGCGCGTCAGCGCCGCCGGGGGGGGCCGGGGGCGGGCCCACCGGGCGGGGGCCGCGCCCCGGGTGGGGGGGGGGGGCGGCGGGCCCCC
>CAYVQL010000024.1:37775-53325 GCA_964454135.1 uncultured Enterobacterales bacterium
ATAATGCGGTGGGGGGTGGCGTGGGGGGCCCGCGGCGTGGGGGGCCTCGGGCCGCCGGTGGTCCGTGGAAAGGGACCTCCGGGCAGGGGCACTAGCCCGTCGTGCCTCGGGAATCCTGCTCGCACCGTCCCCAGCTATCCGAGGTGGCGCGCTGCGTCCGCTGCGCTCGCTCCCTCTGCCAGGATTGCGTGCGCCGGATCGACGGGCGCAGTCTCTGCCCGGCCTGCGCCGGGGCAGCGCCCTCTGTCGAGCAGCCGTGGAGCTCGGCGCGCCGTGCCAGCACCTTGCTCGGTTGGGGTGTCGGCGGTCTGCTGGCCTCCTTCGGAATGGCCTGCGCGCTGGCGTGGCACGGCGCCTCCAGGCAAGCCCTGGCTGACCGCCGAGCCCTGGCCCACCTGGAGTTCGCGCTGGAGGAGTTCTACCTGGACCTCAGCCGCTATCCCGACATCTCGGAGGGCTTCGCAGCCCTGGTGACCCCCGATCCGGACCTGGACGGTCAAGCCCTGGCTGGCTGGCGCGGTCCCTACCTGGACCTTGGGCGAGGTGCGCTGCGGTGGTCGTCACGGCAAGGGGGCCTGCTCGATCTGCACGGCAATCTGATCCTCTACTACGCGAGTCCGGACGGGAGCTGGGTATACCTGGCCGCTGTCGGGCCCAACGGCAGGCTGGACACGCCAGGCCTGGGCAGCGCCAGCTTCGATGGGGCGGTGGACGGGGACGACATCGTCGTCTGGCTGGAGGGTCCATGAGCCTGGCGCCAGCCAACACCGCGTTCACGCTGTGGAGGCGTCATCCGCTGCGCTTGATGCTCACCTGGTGCGTCAGCAGCCTGCCCCCCCTGGCGGCGGCGGCGCTTCTGGTCTCCGTGGCTCTGCGGGGCGGCGCCACGACGCAGGCCTCCGATCTGCTCAGCCTGCTGTCCTGCGCCTCGCTTCTCGTGGGCACTGCGCTCTGGCACGCCATGGGCACTGCGTTCCTCGTCCGCCAGGCCAGCGCGCTGCTGGATGGAAGGACGCCCCCGGCGCTGCCCAATCCCAGGCTTCTGGCCAATCGCCTGCCGGCCGTCGTCGCCGCCCAGGGAGCGCGGCTGGGCATCACGCTGGTCGCAACCCTGCCCCTGGGGGCAGGCCTGCCCCTGGCGCGGGTCCTGACCGCCATGTGGTCCATCCGGGCGGCGCTGGGCCTGCCCCGCGAGCCGCCAGCCTGCCAGCCCTCGGCTTGGGGTTCCATAGGCGCCATCTGCGCCATCTCCTGGCTGCTGACCCTGGCCCTGACCGCCAACGGCGTGCTGGCCGCCATATGGACGTCGCGCGGCGCCCTCCCCGAGAGCAGCGCGCAGCTGCCCGAGCTCGGCAACCCGTGGCTATGGGCCAGTTTCTTGTTTCTCGCGCTCGCCGTGAGCGAACCCTGGAAGGTCCTGGCCCTGGTGGCAGTCCTGAAACCTGGAGATGGTCGTCCCCTCTCGCAGCAGGAGCCCCCGTCGTGATGTTCGTCTTCCTGCTGGCGGTGAGCCTCGTTCACGGAGAGCCCCTGACGCCCGATGGCTGGCACGCGCTGGTTCGCCACAGCCAGCGGCATGTGGCCCAGGCCACACCCGAGGCTGCCTCCGCCCTGCTCACGCTGCGCAACCTGCAGGTCGAGGACCCCGGGGGCGAGCTGCACACGGTCAGGGATGGACAGCTCGAGCCCATGGCCCAGCGCCTGTCCGAGGAGCGCCGGGGATCCAGCTCCGCTCCCAGCGAGCTGAGCCTGCGGACCTGCGCCCTGCACCTGCACCTGCTCGAGAAGGAGGCTCGACGCCTGGCTGAAGAACCTCCTCCTCCCTACAGCGCGGCCCTGCGCCCCGACGGGGCCCTGTTCACCACCGCGGCAGCTCCCCCCATGCCCGCCGAGGAACCATCCTCCATCGACCCCCTGGTCTGGGAGGGATGGACCAGGATCAGGAGCTGGGCCGCCCTCACGCTCACGGGCAGGGGCTCCCAGCCCCAGGGCACGGCCCTGCTGCTCGTGGCCATGAGCGTGGCCATCATCGCACTGGCGCTCTGGCCTGCGCTCCGGCACCTCGGTTTCGCCAGCCAGAGAGCCCCGGCGTTCAGGTCTCCCAGTCACAAGACAAGCGCCAGCCCGTTGGGCGAACGGCTGAACCGCCTGCTGGAGCTGCTCGAGCGCAGACAGCTGCTGCGCAAGCCGCGCTTCCGAACCAACCGGGAAAACCTGGGGCAGCTGCCGGACGCCGAGCGAAGCGCCATGAAGCCGGCCTTTGAGATCCACGACCTGCTCTGCTATGGCGAGCGCCCGCTGGACGAAGCGGGCCAGGCGGCTATGGACCATGCGGCGCGCCGTCTGCGGGAGCTGAGATGAGGCTCACCTCTTCTCCCCTTGGGCTGGCTGCCTTCGCGCTGGTGTTCGCCGTAGCCGTCTATCTCTTGGGGCCCTGGGGAGCGTCATCCATCACTCCGTCGGGCGAGAGATCCCTGGGGGGCTCCAGCTTCGAAGAAGGGATCAAGGGTAGCTCCTCCTTCTACCGCCTGGTGCGACGGGTCCGTAGCCGCACCGGTCGCTGGCTACGACCGCTCACCAGCCTGCCTCCAGGCGGCACGTTGGTCGTCTTCGCACCCAGCGCCCAGCTCGGCAACGAGGAACAGCAGCAGCTGCTGTTCCACATCGAAGCGGGCGGCACCGTTCTGCTGGTGTCGGACGAGCTTCCCGATGCCTTTGCCGCACGCGGTCTCGAGCTGTGGCAGGTGGCCCTGCCCGCCGCCAGCCGCCCCTTGGTCCCTTCAGCGCTCGTGGATCCGGCCGCGCCGTTGGAGAGCCGCGGCATGGCCCTGGCGAGGCCCAGTCCCGAGCTGCTGCCGCTGTACGGATCGGAGCACGGCGCCCGCGTGGCGGTTGCCGGCGCCAGCCGCGGCCAGCTCGTGCTGGTGACCGATCCCTTCATCCTCTCCAACGAGGGCATCCGACGAGACGGCAACCTGCGCTTCGCCTGGCGCCTGGCGAACGCCCTGCCCGAGCCCATCTGGTTCGACGAGTTCCATCACGGCTTCGAGGCGCGGCGCGGCCTGTTGGCCTACGCGCGTCAGCGAGGATTCGGGCCGGCCTTGAGCCTGGGCCTGCTGCTGGCGGCGCTGGCTCTCTGGCGCGCGCGAGCGAGCGCTGAGCCCCTGTCCCCTCCAGCCCCAGCCAGACCCTTGGGACCGGTGGCGCACGTGGAGCCCCTCGCCGCGCGACTGCACGCGCTCGGGGCGCGAGAGAAGTGTGTGGGCTGGCTGGGGGCGGAGGCGCGCAGGAGGGGCATACCCAGGCCCGCCGAGGGCGGGCAGGTGCCCCCCGAGACGCAGCCCGAGGATCCCGAGCGCCGCTTGCTGCTGCAGGCGCGGCTGCTCAACGCCACCATGAACCGGCGCGGCGCGCTCCGTGCCGGACTCCTTCGAGGCGACGGCGTCGGCCACGGCGCGGTACAAGGCCACTCGCCCCCTGAACAGGAGCTGGCATGACGAGCAAGCGACTTCCCGAGCTGAGCAGCGAGCTCTCGCGCCGTGCAGAGAGCGTCGTGGTAGGCGGTGGCCCCCTGGCCGAGCAGCTCTTGCTGGGCGTGCTCGCCGACGGACATGTCCTTTTGGAAGGGGTTCCGGGGACGGGCAAGACCCTGCTGGGCCACTGCTTCTCTCGTCTGCTCGGGTTGGAGTTCAGGCGCATCCAGCTGACGCCCGACCTGCTCCCCGCCGACATCACAGGGACGCTGGTACTGCCTGGCGCGGGTGGAGAACCCGTCTTCAGACCCGGGCCGGTCTTCGCCGGTGTGTTGATGGCCGACGAGGTGAACCGTGCGCCGCCCCGCACGCAGGCCGCGCTGCTGGAGGCCATGGAGGAGCGACAGGTCACCGTGGACGGCACCACGCACGCGCTCCCACCCCACTTCACGATGGTCGCCACGCTCAACACCGTGGAGACGGAGGGCGCCTGGCCCCTGCCCGAGGCGCAGCTGGACCGCTTCCTGCTCGGCTTGACGCTGGGCTATCCCTCTGCGGAGCTGGAGTCCCAGCTGCTGAAGGCATTCGCCGAGGGCCGAGATCCCCGCGGCAACGCCCTGGCGCAGCTGGAACCGCTGCTGGACCCAGCGACCCTCTCGGAGCTCAAGCGCGCCGTAGGCCTGGTCAAGCTCAACGAGGCGGTGCGCAGCTTCCTGCTGCGCCTGGTGGCCGCCATCCGGCAGGATCCCCGCGTCGCCCTGGGCCCTTCGCCACGCGCCACGCTGCAGCTCGCGCAGGCCTGCCGGGCCAGAGCCGCCATGAAGGGCAGGGACTACGCCCTTCCTGACGACGTCGCCCTGCTGCTGCGGCCGGTGCTGGCGCACAGGGTGCTGCTGCACCCGGAGGCCCTGCTGGAGTCCGAGGACGTCGTCCAGGTGCTCGAAGATGCCCGCGACCAGGTGGAGGTCCCCCGTTGATCCGCCCGGGGAGGACGGCGCTCATCGGCCTGGCGCTCTGCCTGTTGCCGGCGCTGGCCATCCCCTTCACCTCCCAGGCGCGCGGCTGGCTCTCGCTGTTCCTGCTGGCGTGGCTTGCGCTGGTCCTGTTCGCGCTCCAGCGCCTGCCGCGGGCCAGCCACCTGGCCGTGGAGTTCCTGCCCATGGGCACGGCACGCCTGGGGGAACCGATCTCCGTCTCGCTGCGCCTGACCAACATCCACTACCGCGTCGTCGCCCTCTCCGTGTGGCTGCAGCCCCCTGCCAGCGCGTCGGGCAGCCCGGCCCAGCGCTGCCGACTGGCGGCCGGCGAAGAGATCCTGCTGCTCTTCGAGATCGTTCCAGGCCGGCGCGGCTTGCTGGCCAGCGGAAGCCTGCACCTGAAGCTGCGAGGGTTCTGGGGCCTGCTGGAGCGGGTCGAAGCCCTGCCCGGCTCCCAGGAGATCGCCGTCCACGCGCGGCGACTGCCGTTGCGCATCTCCAATGCCATCGCACCCGCGCTGCTGCCGCGCCGTCGTCTCCCCTCATCCGACAAGTCCCTCTTCGCCGGCCTACGTCCCCTGCTGCCCCAGGAGGACGCCCGCGACCTGTGCTGGTCGGCCACCGCCCGCTGCGGCCAGCCCATGACGCGCACCTGGGAGCGCCCCAAGGAAGGGCCCGTGCTCTTTCTGCTGGATCGAGGCTCGGGCATGGCCGTGGCGATGGATCGTGGAGAATCCCGCCTCGACCGCGCAACCTCACTGGTCAATGGCCTGGCGAGGCAGCTGACGCGCAGCGCCCATCCCGTGGGCATGGCCAGCTTCGCCAGTCAGCTGGAGCACTGGGTCGCGCCGCGCGCCGCTGTCTTGCCAGCGCTGGGGCGCGCGCTGATATCACTGGAGGCCGCACCCCATCCCTGGCAGCCTGACCGCGTCCCCCAGCTGCTGGCTCCGCGCATCACGCCCCAGACCACCGTGGTGCTGGTAACCGAGCCCGACGGCGATCCCCGACCCCTCTCCCAGGCCCTGGCCGTATTGGCACGTCGGTTTCCTGTGGTCGTTCTCTCGCTGGGCGATCCGGCCCTGCAGGCGGCCACACGCCGCCCCGTGGAGGACGTCGCCGATGCCTATCGCCTCAGCGCGGCCCTGGCGCTGGTGGAGGAGCGACGGCTGGCGCTGCGGGAGTGGTCGCGTAGTGGCGCCAGGGTGGTGGACCTGGCCGCGCTCCTGCTGCGTCTCCCCATGACCAGGTATGCCAGCAGAGCGCTGGCCAGCAAGGCCGCCGAGCCGATGCTCAACCAGGCCGGCTTGGGCAGGGGCGAGTAGAAGCCCTCGATCAACGCGGCCGCGGCCAGCAGCGGCACCAGACCCAGCGCCACGGGCCCCACGTGGGAGGCGGCCTGCCGCAGGGCCTGTGAACGCCCCTGAGGTGCCGACAGCAGCATGGCTTCCCCCAGGGCCAGCCCCGCGCCGCCCGCCAACCAGACCGCGGGGAGCTCCAACACCCCGTGGGGCGCGATGAAGGTCCACAGCGCGAAATCCATGTCGCGGGCATGGGCCAGCCCAGCCACGGCGCCCAAGAAGACCCCGTTCTTCACCATGGCCAGCACCGCCCCCGCGCCCCAGAGGATGCCAAATGCGATGGCCTGCAGCGCCGCTTCCACGTTGTGGGCCAACAAGCTGCCCGAGAGACCGGGCGCCAGGCTTGCTTCGCCCTGAAGCCAGGTCTCGCTGTGCGAGACCCGGGCCAGGATGCCGTCGTAGACAGAGGGCGGCAGCAGCCAGTGCGCCGCCAGGGGATCGTAGGTGACCGCCAGTGCGCCGAAGAGCGCCGCGGCGAGGTAGACGATTCCGCAGACCGACACCTGGCGCTTCAGCGCCCACACGTGCCCTGGCAGGCGCCTCAAGGCCCGTCCCAGTCCGCCAAGGAGCCCTCGAGGGCGGGTGGCCTGGGTGAAGCTGGCCCGCAGCGCCAGGGCTTGGGCCTCCAGCGCCGGGGCCTGGGCGTCGTCGTCAGCCTGCGCGCGCGCGAAGCGCAGCACGGCCCTGCGATAGCTACGCAGCTGGACCAGGGGATCCTGGGCGCCCTTGTCGCTGTGCCGCAGGCCTTGTCTCTTCACCGCACCTCCTCGCCAGGACGCCGCCCCCATCTGGCGCTTGAGCGCGAGGACCTGAGCTCATACCTGCTGTATCGAATGAATGCAGATCTCCGCAATCCCCTCAGGCTCGACCTGCTCCTGGAAGAGGGCGTGCGACTGCGACTGCGCCCCGCGGGCCTGGCCACGCGCCTGGTAGCGCGCATGATCGACGCGCTGTGCCAGGTTGTGCTGGCCGGAGCCTTCTTGCTGCTCCCCGGAACCCTGGCCGAGCGAATGGTGGTCGAGACCCAGGCCGCGGCTACGGCCCGCGTGACCCTGCTGGCCCTGGCAGCCCTGGGCACGCTGGCCAGCGCCAGCCTCTACCCCCTGTTCTTCGAGCTGATCTGGACCGGCCGCACTCCCGGCAAGCGCTTGATGGGCATCGCAGTGACCGACATGCAGGGTCGTACGCCCACCATAGCCATGCTCGTCATGCGCAACCTGCTACGGGTGGTGGATCTCATGCCGGCCTTCGGCCTGCTCGGACTCACCGTCGCCGCCTTCGATCAGGTCCACCGGCGCGTGGGAGATCTTGTGGCCGGCACCCTGGTGGTGGAGCAGCGCGCAGGGGGCGCGCAAGAACCAGCGACTAGAAGATGGACTCCTGGATGACCAGCTGATCTTCGGGTTGCAGCAGGATGTCCTCGTCGCGCCCCTTGAGCACGCGCCTGAGGTTGAAGGTGATGCGCTCGCCATCGCGCAGCACGTAGGCTTCCCGCATGCGTGCGAACTCCTTGGGTCCGCCAGCCTCGGACAGGGCGCGTGAGACGGTCAGGCCGTCCCAGAACTGGACGGCGCCGGAGCGCTCGACCTGACCGGAGACATAGACCACCAGGCCTTCCACCACGTTGACCACATCGCCAGCCAGCAAGGGCTCGTCGCCGATACCCTCGCCGAGCAGCTGGTCCAGCTTGAGCGACTTCATCTCGAGGTGCCCGTTGACCTTGCGGTTGAGCCGGATCTCCTTGATGCTCTTCTCGCTGACCACGCCGCCAGCCAGCGCCAGCAGCTCCAGAACCGTCGTGTGCCCCTCGAGGAAAAAGACGCCAGGCTTGGCCACGGCGCCCAGGATCTGCACCTGTTGGCTGCCGTAGGTCTCGACCTCGACCTTGACATGGGGATCCACGAGGTAGCGCTCCCCCAGCTCATCTGACAGCGTGCGCCCGACCAGATCGATAGTGGATCCGGCGACATTCATCTCGCCGATCAAGGGAAAGACGATGCTTCCACCATGCCGCACCTGGAAGCTGCCACAGAGGTCCGGTTCGTCGTACACCTCGATCTTCAGCACATCTCCGACACCGACCCGGTAGTCGGCGCCAGCCTGCTTGGCATGCACCTGTTCGGAAGACAACGAGTCCTGCTCGGACGACAACGGCTGGGCGCCGGCGTCCTGGCCAGCCCAGACAGGGCCGGCCAGCAGGAACAACGCCACGAAAATCACCTGGAACTTCACGAAACCCCGGATCATCGGACCACGCTCATCTTGCAAGGCGTCCCCGTGGCTCGAGTCAAGATCGACCCTTTCCGCCCGGGGGCCCGAAACGCGCCGAATATATGCACTCGCATCGAGGGGAGCAAGAACACCATTTCGCCCTTTATACTTCCAACAACTAGCCTGTCTTGGCGCCAGGCGCCCGCACGTTGAAGTGGACGGGCAGGGCCAGAAGGATCCCGGGGACGCGACTTGTCGCCGATGTAGCGCCTGCTTCCTGCTCAGCGCGTTATCTCGACAGGAGCCGGCACCAGCGCGGCACGACGCGCACGGCGGGAGGAAGAGACATGCGCGTGGCCTTGATCCGGAGCCCGCAAGAGCAGAATGCTGGCAGCGAGCTCAAGCGCGTCCTGGCGAGCGCGCTGCGCACCGATCCCGGCGGCGATCTGCTGTTCGAACCTGGCGACAAGCCTCCAGTCGAGGCAGCCATCTCCCCCGATCTCTACCAGGTGGCGCTCAGCGAGGCGGCGTCGCTCACCAGGCAGTGGCTGCGTTTCGAGCGCCTGCGTCGTCGCAAGCAGCCCGTGTCCGTGGCCCTGTCCGCCGACGACCTCGATGCCTGGCGGTCGGAGTCCCCCTACCACAGTGCGCTGTTGGCCCTGATGCTGCGCCGGGCCGCCCTGGTGGTCTGCCTCGACGACAGCGCCGCTCGCTCCGTCGAGGCCCTCACCTTCCACCGGGCCAATGCGCGGGTGATTGGGGGCGCAGCACCCCGCGATCTCTGCTCCCCCGACTACGACGCCCAGAGCCCCACCACGGGATCCGCGTCTCCCGAGGATTCCGCAACCACGCTCCTGGCAGGCGATCTGCGCTCTTGCTGGGAGGATGCGCTGGATCGCTGGCGCGCCATACAGGGAAAATGAGCCCGCGCGTCTGAACCTGTAAGATATCCCTCTCCGCACCGTTGTCGGGGCGGGTGAACAAGGAGGCACCCTGGCAGCGACGGCCCCCGAAGACATCTCCCCCGAGCTGGAGCAGCAGGTCGTCCTGCGGCTCAAGCAGGGAGATCGGGCAGCCCTGGCCAGCCTCTACAGCTGGTACGGCGAACGCCTCTACCGCCAGGTGATCCTCTCCCGTCTCCCCGTCCCCGAGCTCGCCGAGGACGTCCTCAAAGACACCTTCCGCCTCGCCATGGAACGCATCCACCAGTACCAGCCCCAGGGCGCCAGCATCTTCTTCTGGCTGCGACGCATCGCCATCAACCGGGCCATCGATGTGCACCGGGCCCGGCAGCGCCAGAGAAAGCTCGAGCAGGCGGTGCGGCTGGAGCCCGACCGCACCATGGGCATGCGCCCGCCGGCTCCGGATCGGGCGCCCGAGGTGGCCCAGACGCGCGAGCGCGTGCGCCACGCCCTGGACAAGATGAACCCGCGCTACGCGCAGGCCCTCCGTCTGCGCCTGCTGGAAGACCGCGATCGCCAGGAATGCGCCCAGGCGCTTCAGGTGACGATCGGCAACTTCGATGTCATCTTCCACCGTGCCTGCAAGGCCTTTCGCAAGGTCTATGCCTCATGAAAGACAGGCTCTCCATCGAAGCCCAAGCGGACCGCCTGGCCAGGTGGCTGGACGAGCACCCTGGCAGTGCGCCGCCTGCGGACCTCGATGAGGAGGTGCTGGAGGCCATCTACCTGCTGCGTCCCGACCTGGCCCCTGCAGCCAGCTTGAACATCGACGACATCCTGGCCGAAATCACCACCGGCCCATTCGCAGCGCCCCAGGCGCAGGATCCCGCTGCGCAGCTCGCAGCGCCGCCCCTCGAGGATGAACCCGAAGCCTACGAGCGCGAAGAAGAAGAGACCGCAGAGAGAGGACCCGAAGAAGAGACCGAGGAAGGGGGCCAGGTGATCCCGCTGGCTCCTCGCCGGAGGTGGCGAGCCTGGATGTGGTCCTCGGCCGGAGCTCTGGCTGCCGCCGCCATGGCCCTTGTGGTGGTCAGGCCCTACCTGGGAACCGGCGTGCCGGAACAGGCCGTGATGGCCCCAGCCCAATCCACCGAGCTGCCAGCTGTCTCGCTCGAAGAGGCAGATCCGCCCATCGCGGAGGCCGAGTACGCAGATGTCGGCGCTGCGCATGCTCCGGCCCCGACCGCCAAGAGCTCAGCGCCCTCCATGGGCGCGGCGCCTTCCCCGGATGCGGCGCGGCCGCGTGGTGCGGCGAAGCCGTCCGGCGGTGCCACCGCCAGCGCCACGGCGACAGACCGCACGCTGAGCGCCAGCGGGGAAGCCGCTGGCCAGGCGCCGGCCCGGTCCGGGCTGGCCTCGCAGCCGGCAGACGAACGATACGCCGCAGTCGAGGACATGGCTCCGGTAGAGGAGCCCGTTTCGGCCGATCTCCTGTCGGGAGATGACGTCGCCGAAACCACGCTGCCCGCACTCCCAGCAGTGGAGACCGCCTCGGAGCTGGCGGAGGGCGCCGTCGTACGCCAGGACGAGGCCGACGCCGACGCCGACGAGCCCGCTTGGGACTGGTTCGCCGGCAAGAGCGAATCGCAGCCGCAGGCAGCCCCGGCCAGCGTGGCCCTGGTTGACATGGAAGAGGAATCGGAGGAACTGGCAGTGAGCGAGTCCGTCTCGGTCGGGAGGACCTCCACCCGGCGCAGCGCCAGGCGGGAATCGGATGAGCTCGCCAGGTCGGAGAGAAAGGAAGCCAAGAAGACGCGCGCCAAAGAAAAAGCGAGCGCAGCGCCGGCGGCTCCCGAGCCCGAACCAGTCGAAGAAGCCTCTTCTATGGACGAGCTGCGCAGCCGTGCCAGCTCCTTCGGCTATCGGGACCAGTGGTTCGAGAGCGATCCGGGGCTGGACGATGCCACGCGCCAGCAGCTGGCCGCGGTCTATGCCCAGGCCGAGTCCGCCGCGGCCCAGGGCTCGATCCAGGAGGCCATCGCGGCGCTCAAGCAGCTGATGGGCAGCGGCAGCGCCTCTGTGGTCCAGGACGCCGCCTGGCGCGCCGCGGTGCTGGAGGCTCAGATCGGCGCCACGGCGCAGGCTCTGACCACGGTGCAGCAAGGCCTCGCCGCCAGCAGCCAGGCCAACCTGCTGCGCAGCCGGCTGCTGTCGCTGGAGGGTTCGCTTCTGGAGGAGCTCGGGCGCACGAGCGAGGCCGCCCAGAGCTACCAGGAGGCTGCTGAGATCAACGAGGTCGCCTACTGAACGATCCCGCGGCGGCCGACTCTCCGCTGCACCGTATGCGCGGGTTGGGATATGATGGTGTTCCCCCTTGCGAGGAGAGCGAGATGCATCCGGATCCCATCCGCCTGGTCATCGTTGCGGCATGCCTGTCTTTCGTCGGCTGCGGCAAAGACGGGAACAACAAGAACGACGAGAGCGGAGCGGGGGACACGGGCGACACCGGCCCGGGTATCCACCCCTGGGTTCCCGAGGGCTACGAGTACCTCTGGGACACCGACGGCTGCGAGCAGGAAGACGGGACCACCAAGACCGCGGTCTACCACCTGGCTTCGGGCCGCAGCGAGGACGGCGAGAGCATCACCATCACCGAGCAGTACTACTGGTTCTTCGGTCAGCCCGAGTGGGAGGGAGACTGCATCGACGAGTTCGTCTTCGACGCCCAGGAGACCAACGTCAACTGGGGCGCCAGCGAGCCCTGCTACGGCTGCGAGAAGGAGTACTCCGGCGACTACGTCGAGAACGAGGACACGGAGCACAGCTGCGGCAACATCACCTACGGCAAGATCTTCCTGGACGACCACGTGAAGGAAAACGTCTTCGAAGACACCACGCTGATGTTCGACACCCACACCATTGCAGGCGACGTCAACGAGCGCATGCTCGTCATCTCGGCCTTCAGGGACGACAACTACTACTACCCGGACTCCAACTACGGCACGGGCTCGGTCACCCCCGATGTGGAGGGAGACTACGACGGCGCGGTCAGCTACGAGTGGACCGGCACCGCGGTGATGTGCATCGGCTGGTAGCGCTCCGCGAGGGCCTCCAGGGCAGGTTTCCCCGGCCGCTGACGGCGCCCAGGAAACAGCGATGAAAAACGCTCCGGAAAGACCAGGCGGGGGCTTGGCTTGCGGGCTACAATGCAGCCGCGCAGCTCGCTGCGCTGCGAGGTGATGGGATGCGTGCTCGCCGGACGCCCGGTCATCGTAGCGGCCTTCATCCATGGATGGTGATGGGTCTCTGCGCGCTGCAGGCCACGGCCAGCTGGGCCCAGACACCCCAGGATCCCCTGATCCAGGTCGAGGACGATGGTGCTGTCGTCACCACCGTGCTGATCGAAGCTCCGCAAGAAGAAGTGCGCCAGCTGTTGAACGATCCCGCCTCATTCAGCAGCCTGACGCCCGACGTGCTTTCACTCTCCACGGTGCCGCGGGGCGACTGCCAGGAGCTGCGGGCGCGCACGCGCGGCTTCCTGCGCCCGCTCAACTACCGCACCGTGCGCTGTCCCAGGCTGAACGGCTGGCACGAGTCGCTGCTGACCAGCGACGACTTCACGCGCTACGACGCCGAGCTGCAGCTCGAGCCCGTGGCGGGAGGCACCCACGTCATCTATCGCCTCGCCATCGCCATCGACCTGCCCGTCCCCAAGAAGCTGATCTCCGAGAACGTCAAGCGCTCCGCGCGCATCACCCTGGGCGCCCTGCGTGCCAGGTTCAGCCGCAAGAGCAGGCACGAGACCGAGGAGCAGCCAGCCACGGACTAGACGCGGGCGTCCGGCGCCCGTGCGCGCTAGGTCCTCTCCCCGGAGGTCGACCATGATCCGTTCCAGCCTCAAGGCCGGCGTCAAGCGCCTGCTGGGCCTGTCCCGCCCCACCAGCGAGCCACCCCCTCTGCGAGAGCCCACTCCCCCCCCGTTCCGTCCGCCCGAGCCGGCTCCGGATGAGAGGCAGGGGGAATCCCCCGCCGGTGAGGCAGCGCTGCAGGTGGATGACGTGCAGCGCGTCCTTGACGAGCAGGTGCGACCGGCTCTGCAGGCCGATGGAGGCGATATCGAGCTGGTGGAGGTCAGGGGTGCCGACGTGCACGTGCGCCTGACCGGTGCCTGCCACGGATGCCCGGGTGCCGCCATGACCCTGCGCATGGGGGTCGAGGCTGCGCTGCGCGACGAGCTCCCAGGCATGGGCAACCTGGTGCAGGTCTGAGATCGACCTTCCTTCCCCTGCTGTTTTTGTATAGAAAGGGATTGACCCGAGCCCTCGGGTAGCGTATCGCCATGCGAGCGAGGCTTGACCACCGCCTCGAACGACTGCTCCTTCGCCCGCCGCAAGATCAAAGGGAGAAACCATGAAGCTCAAACTCACTCTCGCACTCTCCACCCTCTTGGCGCTGGCCCTGGCCTGCGGCGGCGGCGAAGCCGAGGAAGAAGAAGCCACCGAGCAGGAGGCTGCCGAGCAAGAGGACTCGGAAGCAGAGGAAGAGGAAGCGGAAGAACCCGAGGCCGAGGCCGAGGCGCAGCCCGAGCAGGAGGTCGAGACCCCGGTCCGGCGCAGCTCCAAGGGTCGGGTCGAGGCGGGCGAGGAGAGCTCGTCGAGCGGCAGCGACAAGGGCTCATCGGGCAAGAGCAGCGGCAAGAAAGGCAGCGGCAAGAAGAGCGGCGGCAAGAAGTCCAAGTAGCCGGGCATGAGCCGCGACCGACACGAGCTCGACTACAGCGACCACCGGCGCTCACTGGGCGAAAACCGCCATGTCTACGCCGTGGTCTCGCGTCGAGCCGCCGGCCTGTCCATCGGGATCAACCTCAATCCCGATGGAAACTGCCCTTTCTCCTGTCTCTACTGCCAGGTGGATCGCGAGGAACTGCGACCGCGGCAGGTGGAGCTCGAGCGCCTGCAGCGCGAGCTGGACCAGCTGCTCTCCTTGGTCAGCGGTGGGCAGCTCTGGGACCAGCCCCCCTTCGACACGGTGCGCCCCAAGTTGCGGAGGGTGGCCGACATCGCGCTGGCGGGCAATGGCGAGCCCACGGTCAGCCCCGTCTTCGCCGAGACGGTGGAGCTGCTGGGTCGCGCGCGCGCCCGCCACCAGCTGTCCTCGGTCCCGCTGCGCCTGCTCACCAACGCCAGCCTGCTCCATCGTCCCGCTGTCCGCGAGGGCGTAGCGCGCCTGCATGCGCACGGCGGACAGATCTGGGCCAAGCTTGATGCCGGCAGCGAAGCATCCTTCGCAAAGATCAACCGCAGCGCCGGTTCCTTCGAGCAGTTGCTGCGCAACCTGGCCTGGGCCGCCCGACAGGGCCCGCTGGTGATCCAGAGCCTCTTCTTCCGCTACCAGGGGCGCGGACCGCGCGCCTCCGAGCTGGCCGCCTGGCGCCAGCGTCTGGCATGGATCCTCTCCCAGGGGGGCCAGATCGCCCAGGTGCAGCTCACTACCCTGGCCCGCCGTCCGCGAGATGCCGCTTGCACGCCCCTGCGGCGACACGAGCTGCGAGCGATCGCCGACGAGCTGGCAGCCATGGGGCTGAGCGCCTCGCTGCACAGCGGGCGCTGGGGCCGCAGGCCCGTTCTGATCACGGCCGGCGCCACGCGCAACCCCATCGACAGCATGCGCCACATCTCCGCCAACAGCAGCGGGCGCACGGGGGTCTCGTTGGCCCGCGCCCTGCAGCCCGATTTCCCTGTCCGCCTGTTGGCCAGCCGCGAGGCCGCGCTGCGAGCCCACGACATCGAGACGGTGGAGGAGTTCGGCAGCACCCGCGACCTGATGGCCCGCATGGAGCGCTGGGTGCGGGACAACCCCCGCGGCGCCGTGATCCACGCCGCCGCGGTGGGCGACTACGAGGCTGAAGAGAGCCCTGGGAAGGTGGAGAGCGGGCGGCAGGAGTGGCTGCTGCGGCTGCGTCCCACGCCCAAGATCGCCAACCACCTGCGTGGCTGGAGCCCCCAGCTGCGCTTGGTGACCTTCAAGGCCGCCTCACCTGGCACCTCGCAGGAAGCGCTGATCCGCATCGCCCGCCGCCAGCTGGAACGCACCGGCTCGGACCTGGTCTTCGCCAATGTGCTGGGAGACATCGAGCACGATGTGGCGCTGGTGGAGGGTGAGGGGCAGCGGCTGTATGCAGAGAGGGGGGAGGGGCTGGAGGCGTTGGTGCGGCATGGGGTGTTGGAGTAGCGCTGCGGGTGGGGGTGGAGGGGATGGGTGCGAGTGCGGGTGGAGGGGGTGAGGGGGAGGGGATGAGGGGGAGGGGAGGAGGAGGAGGGGAGGGAAGCGGGAGCGCGGCGAGGGGAGGGGGGCCGTCTGGTTCATGAAGACGGCGACCGGTTCATGGAGCGGTACGACGATCGGATGGAGTTGGCCCCTCGCGACATCGTGGCCCGCGCCATCGACGCTGAGATCAAGCGTCTGGGGCTGGAGTGTGTGTTTTTGGACATGACACACTTGTCGTCCGAACACCTCCGAACTCACTTCCCCAACATCCACGCTCGGCTGATCTCATTGGGCATCGACATGGCCACCGATCCAATCCCGGTGGTGCCCGCAGCTCACTACTTCTGCGGCGGCGTGAAGAC
>CAYVQL010000025.1:0-53258 GCA_964454135.1 uncultured Enterobacterales bacterium
GGCGGCGCAGGCCACCCGTGGAGGCTGGCTCCCGGTTCTGTCGCCTGCTCCCAGGAAACGGATGGCCAGCTTTGCCTCACCCAGGCCGAAGTAGAAGCGACCCAGCTGTCCCAGGAGCTCGCCGTCCGCGGGGCGGCAGGCTACCGACCGGCTCATGAAGCGCAGCGCGCCTTCTTGATCGCCGGCCTTCTCCCTGCGTGCGGCACGCTGCTGGAACTGCGCGTCGAGCGTGCCCGCCATGCTCTGCAGCTGCGCCACGGAATCGGCGCGCGCTTCGTCTTCGCCCGCCAGGTGAAAGACGGCCGCCGCGTCGGCCAGGACCTCGAAATCGGCCTCGCTGGCATCGAGGGCGGCGCGTGCCTCCTCCACGGCCTCGGGCAGCCGATCGGCCCGGACCAGCAGCCAGGCCAGCAGAGCCTGGGAGCGAGGCTCGTACCGCAGCTCCAGCGCCTTCCTCATGAACTCCACGGCCTGCTGCCGCTCGCCGGCCACCAGCCGCTGGTGGGCGCGCAGCGCCAGAAAATCGGGATCGGTCGGATCGGCCTGCAGGGCGGCGTCGATGTGCCGCCCGGCCTGGTCGGCGCGGCCTGCGCGCAGCAGCGCCTCGGCCAACACGGCGCGCGCCCCATCTTCCTCGGCTTCCCAGGCGACGGAGGCTGGTTCGACAGCCTCGACGGTTCGATCGTCGGCCAGCAGAGCCTGGGCGAGGAGCAGGCGGAACGAGGCCTTCCTGGGCCGGCGCTCGACGGCCTTGGCGTAGCTGCGCGAGGCAGCCCCGGCCTGCCCGGCCTCCAGGTAGTCGTCGCCCTTGCGAACCAGGCTGCGCGCACCGCAGCCCAGCGCGGACAGAGACAGTGCCCCCAGCAGGATCCAGCGGATCCCAGCCCCCACCGCGTACCGATGGTTGTTCGTACCGTTCATCGCTTCGCCGAGTTCATGCCGAGGCTCCCAGCACCCAGTAGGGGGAGCCCGCCAGCTGCTGCTTGACCGCCTCGACCTGGTCCAGGGGCAGCTCGAAGGTGGCCGGCTGCCCTGTGGCGGGATCCACCTGCGTGGCGAACCACCTGTCCCCCTGGGGCGTGCGGTGCAGCAGCAGGCCGCGAGGATCGTCGTAGACGAGCACCAGCTCATCGTCCCCCCCTGCAGGGGCCTCTTCCTCCGCCGGCTCCGGCTGTGGCTTGGCGGGCGCGGGCTTCTCGGGCAGCGCCTCTTCCAGCACCTCCTCCAGCTCCCAGCGCACCTCCAACAGTTCGCCCCGCATGGCTCGCTCGATGTGGCTGCACACCTCGCGCCCGTTGGGACCGAGCGCCAGAGAAAGCAGGGCCGCCTTCACGGCCTCGATCTCGTCTTCTTGATGAGATTCGAGTTCGCGAAGACGCTCGATGAGGCCGTCCACGTCTTGCATCATGGGCTCCGTTCTCGACGACACGCGCGCCGATCAAATGGATTGCAGGGGCTCTGCCGCGTGGCCGAATCTTAACACCTCCGGCCCAGAGACAAGCCCCCGCTCTCACCGACCCGCCGACTATCCGCGAATAGCGCAGCGGCCGCGACGGAATAGAATGGACTCCGATACTCCCTCCCAGCCACGGAGCACCCGATGTCGTCGGAGTTCCTGAATCGCCTGAACGCAGCGGATCGCGAGCTTCTGGAGCGCATCGGGCGCACCATCCGACTCGAGCCGCGCCAGCACCTGCTCAAGCGTGGCGAGAAGGGTGGCGACATGTTCCGCGTCGAACGTGGCCAACTGGAGATAGTCGACCGTCGCTCTCGGCCCGAGGTCGTGCTGGATGTGCTCGGGCCCGGCGAGCTGGTTGGCGAGCTGGCATTCATCGACGGCACGCCTCGCAGCGCCGATGCCTTTGCCGGGCCTGGCTGCGTCGTCACCTGCTGGCCCGTGGTGGACCTCGAGACGCTGATCGCAGAGAACCCTTCGTTCGCCAGTCGTTTCTGGAGAGCATTGGCCGAGGAGGTCTCGGCGCGCCTGCGCGCGGTCACCTCCAGCGCCGTGACCGGCGGCTTACGCGGCGCCCAGAGCAGCTCGGCGAAGCTGGACGAGAGCAGCGCCTCCAAGGCCAGGGAGCTGGCCACGAGCTACCTGCAAGGGCTCTCCCGCATCGATCGAAAACTGCGCCGCAACCCCGAGGACCGCGCCGCCCTGGCTGAGGTCCCCAGGCTGCTCTCGAGCCGAATGGAAGACCTGGAGCGCCTGACGACCCAGGCTCCCCGCAACGCCGCCGTCAGGAGGACCATCCGACGCCTTGGCCAGCAGGTGCACCCCTACCTGCTGCAATCGGTCACGGCAGAGCTATGCATCTCCCGCCCCGAGGACTACGCGGGCGGGCCTGCGGTCTGTCGCCACATCCTCAAGGGCCAGCCGCAGGGAGATGGGCCCCTGGGCATGGCCCTGGACGGCTGGCTGCTGAAGCTGCCCCGCGCTCAGGGCCTGCGCGAGCGGCACCAGGCCGCGTTGAGCACCCTGGAGCGTTTCCTCTCCACCCACTTGGGGCCCTTGCGCCTGATGCTGGTCAACACGGCACCAGGATCCCTGCTACCGCGCGTCCACCGGCTGGTATCAGGTCGGCAAGGCGAGCTCTGCGTAGTGGAGGCTTCCCGCCAGGCGCTCGCCAAGCTCGATGCCTCCCTGCCCCCGGTCAAGCAGGGCATCCGCATGCGCTTCATCCAGGAGCGGCTGGGCGAGTCCGCCTTGGAGAGCTCGCTACGCAACCTGCGCGACCAGGACATCATCGTGCTCGAGTCGCTGGTGGAGTACCTGCCCGCGCGGGTGGCGACCCAGTGCCTGCACCACGTGGGCAGCCTGCTGGCCCCCAAGGGGCGCCTGATCGTCACCTCCCTGGCCCCCAGCCCCGACGCCGCCGTCTGGGATCACCTGCTCGACTGGCCGGTCATCGGACGCCGTGAGCGTCCCTTTGCGGCGTTGCTCCACGCCGCGGGTTACGGCAACGTGTCCGTCACCGCGACCGAAGGGGCGGGCATGATCGCCATCGCCAGTCAGGCGATGCAGCGGTAGAGGCGCCCCCCTTGTCCCGAACGCGGCTTTGACGTACTGTGCCTTTCTGGCCATCCCGGCAACGGAGGATGAGAAGATGATGCCGAACTGGACTAGAACTTCCATTTTTGCCGCCGCGCTGTTCGGCGTCTGCGCCTGCGACAGCGGCACGCAACCCGCCCCCGAGCCGGCACCCACACCGCCAGAGGGAGCCGAATCGCCGGGGCCAGAAGCCAAGGCGCCCGCTGCGAAAGCGCCTCCTGCGCAGCTGGACCTCTCTACCCTCAAGGGTGAGGCCAAGAACATCGCGCTCACCCCCTCACCGGCCGAGATGCAGAAGGCGCTCGCCAACGCCGGCATCGCGGCCGCGCTCTCCGACCTGGTGCAGAAGCGCAAGGTGAACATGGACACCCCCAACCTCGACCGCGCCGCCGTGCGCACCGGGGTGCTGGTGGCCGACGTGGTCCTCACCGTCAAGGTGGCGCCCAAAGAGGACCTGGTGGGGCGCCTGAAGGGCATCAAGAAGGGCATGACCCAGCTCGGTGCGGGCTCCGACATCTCGGCCACGCTGGATGACCTTGTCAACCGCATCCAGAACGACGCGGTCAGCCGCGAGGTGCTGGTGCGCGACATGGACGAGCTGTCCGGGGTCATCATTCCCGAGATCAAGTACGAGGCCGGGGACCAGAGCGTCCCCTTGATCCAGGCTGGCAGCTGGCTCGAGGGCGCCAACCTGGTCTCCACCGCCATCATCAATGCGGGCAAGTACGAGGCCGCCAACAGGCTGCTGCGGCAGCCCGAGGTGGTGGACTACTTCCTGGGATACGTCAAGAGCGAAGACGCCAAGGCTCCGGACGAGGTGATCGCCAAGCTGGAGGACACCCTCACCAAGCTGAAAGAGATCACCAGTAAAGAAGCCTTGACAGAAGAAGACGTCAAGAACATCCACAGCCAGACCGACGCCGTCCTGGCGCTGCTCTAAGGGAGGCCGAGATGCGCACGATGAGCAAAGCTCTCTTCGGGTTGGTCGCAGGGCTCACGCTGGCCGCCGGCACTGCCGCATGGGCGGATCAAGACGACGCCGACACCTGCGTCCGCTCCAAGGTCTGGGAAGCCTATCCGGAAGGCTGGGCGGTTCGTACCATCACCAAGACCGAGCTGGCAGAGGCCGAACACCGCATCTACCTGCTCACGCTGTACGCCGGGAACGAGTACCGTTTCCTGGGCTGCGGCAACAAGTCCCTGAGCAACGTGGACCTGGTGCTCTACGACGCCGACGGGCGGCTGGTGGTGCAGGACCAGACCGAGGACCGCCAGCCCGAGGTCACCTACAGGCCCACCACCACCGACACCTTCTACCTGGCCGTGCACGCCGCACAGCTCGTGCAGCCAGGCCGCGAGGGCAAGAAGAACTCGGTCGCCACAGCCGTAACGTATCGCTGATCCCGGTCTCCCGGGCTAAAGCTCGCCCATGGCTGGCGACTCGACCCATCAGCTGACCGCGCACGGCGGCAGCGCCGCGCTGCCCAAGGGGCGGCTGGCTTCCCGTCTGCGGGCCGTCCTGGTCAAGCATGGCCTGGAGCCCAAGAACGATGTCGTGCGCCTGGTGGCCGATTTCACCCAGGCCGCGATGGATGCCGGGCTGGGCATCACCCAGGCCGACGGAGCCCAGCAGGATCTGCTGGCCTGCCGGTTGGCCACGCGCACAAGGCTGCCCGCCGAAGCGATCTACGAGATGCTGCGGCTGGCCCTGGCGCCCGAAAACCGCGTCTCCCATCGCCCCGCAGAGGTGGAGGCCTTCCGCGGGCGCTTCGGCGACGAGGCCGCTGCGCTATTGATGGAGGAGGACGAGGAGACCCTCGACCTGCGCGGCTTCGCCAAGGTCCACGGCTCTGCCGACGCCCTGCTGCTGCTGGACGCGTTGCTCGAGATGGCCGCCGCGGGCGGAGGCATCGACACCCGCGCGCTGACCAGGCTCCAGGGCACCGCCGACGCCTTGGGCATCGACGCCGTGCTCTTCGGATCCCTGCTGCGCAAGCACGACCCCAGACACGCCCAGGGAGAACACAGCTTCCCGCTCGAGGGCGACTCCCTACGCATCGGCCGCAAGCCGGGCAGCGACATCGAGCTCTTGGACCCGCAGGTGGCGCCCTTCCACGCCCGCCTGGTGCGGGACCAGGACGGCTGGCGCGTGGTGGACGCCGGCAGCGGCCGGCCCACCGTACTCGACGGCAACGCCGTGGCTTCAGCGCCCTTCAGCCTGGGGCAGCAGCTGCGCATCGGTCCCTACACCCTCTGCCTCAGCGAAGACGGCGACACCCTCGTGGCCGAGGCCGATCGCGTCTTCTCCATCCTCTCGGTGCGCGGCATCTCCCGCACCATCATCACCAAGGACAAGACGCCGAAGCGCATCCTGTCCGGCGTCAGCTTCACGGCCTACTCTGGCGAGGTGATAGCCGTGGTGGGGCCCTCAGGCTGCGGCAAGACCACCATGCTCAACGCCATCACCGGCATCGCGCCCCCCGACGAGGGCGAGATCCGGCTCGATGGCGTGGATTTCCACCGCCTGCTCAGCTTCGACCGCAGCGTGGTGGGCATCGTCCCCCAGGACGACCTGGTACACCCCGAGCTGACGGTCCAAGAGGCCCTGCACTACGCCGGACGCCTGCGCTTCGCCAAGGACGTGACCGACAAAGAGGTGGACGCCGCGGTGGACCGGGTGATCGAGACCCTGGACATCGCCGATATCCGCCACAACCGCATCGGGGACGTGCAGAAGCGGGGTATCTCGGGTGGCCAGCGCAAGCGGGTCAACCTGGGACAGGAGCTGCTCACCCGCTCCACGCGCATCCTGTTCCTGGACGAGCCCACCAGCGGCCTGGATCCCCGCGCCTCGCAAGACATCGTGCGCCTGGCGCGCCGCCTGGCCGACGAGGGCCGCATCGCATTTCTGGTCACCCACGACCTCACCCCGGCCATCATGCACCAGGTGGACCACCTGCTGGTGCTGGCGCAGGGCGGCCACGTGGCCTTCTTCGGTCCGCCGGCGGAGGCCTGCCGATTCTTCCGCGTCTCCACGCCCGACGAGCTCTTCAACCGCATCGACGACCACACGCCCCAGGAATGGGCCCAGGGCTTCGAAGATGACGCCGCGCACCAAAAATATGTCGCCACCCGCGAGTACCTGGTCCAGTCAGGCGGCATGGACCAGCAGGAATGCGTCGCCCAGGCGCCCACCCGTCCTCCGCGTCGCTCCATACTGGGCGACCTGTGGACGCAGACCCATCGCTACGCGCGCACCAAGTGGCGCGACACCCTGGGCATGGCCGTACTGACCCTGCAGCCCCTGGTCCTGGCCGGGGTGATGCTGATCGTGTTCCCCGAGCCCACGGCGCCCGCCATCTTCATGCTGGCGCTCTCTTCCCTCTGGTTCGGCATGTCCTCGTCCGTGCGGGAGCTGATCTCGGATCGGGCCATCTGGCGACGGGAGCGCCGCGTGGGCGCGCGGCTGCTGCCCTACGTCGGCTCCAAGGTGCTGGTCATGGGCGCCGTGGTCACACTGCAATGCGTGGCGCTCACGATCTACCTCTACCACCCGCTGCACCTGGCCTCGCACGGCTTCAGCCTGCCCCTGCTGGCCAGCGTGCAGGCCTTGACCGGCCTCTCCGGCATGGCCCTCGGCCTGATGATCTCGGCCTCCTTCGCCTCTTCCGAAGCCGCCGTGGGCACGCTGCCCCTGGTGATCGTACCCCAGATCACCTTCAGCGCCATCATGGTGCCCATCCAGCGCATGGGCCTGCTGGCCAAGAGCTTCACCTGGGTCTGCATCCAGCGCTACGCGCTGGACGCCTCCATCAAGTCGGGCGAGGCCCTCGAGGTGGCCTACAAGTACGACAAGACCCGCTGGGAGCGGCAGGTGATCTCGGGCGCCCTGTACGACCTGGGGCTCAAGCCCCAGGATCCGGACAGCATGGGCCTGACCCTGCCCGCGTTGATGCTGGCCCTGGCCGGCTTCAGCCTGCTCTTCCTCGTCGGGGCGCTGGTGATCACCAAGCTGCGGGACAACGAGCGCAGCTGATCGCTCAGTGCGAGACGAGGGGCAGCCGTTCGTGCAGGTCCCAGCCCGGATCCCAGTTCTCGGTGTGGCAGCGCTGGCAAACGGCTTCCACGAAGCACTCGGGAGAGCGGCTGCGCAGGCTGCGGATGGGGGCGTGCTGCGGATCGGCGGCGTGAGCGCCGCCGGGCCCATGGCAGGACTCGCAGCCCACGCCCTCTTCCTGGCGATAGGCGATTCCGACCTCGGCCTCGGCCTCGGCCTCGGCCCGCACCTGCAGCGGTGTAGCGTGGCAGCCCAGGCACTCCGGGTCACGCTCGGCTTCCTCTCGCAAGTCCTGGGCGCCTTCGCCCTCCAGGGTCTTCATCGCCTGACGATGGGCGCTCTTGCGCCACTGGCGCGCTTGGGCCTTGTGGCAGCTGGCGCAGGCCTTGACACCGACCGTAGCGCCGGCAGGCGGCTCGGTCAGCGGCCGCGGCGCCTGCCCCAGAGCCATGGCCATGCGCTGCCGTTCCAGATCTTCGTCGCTCACGCTGGCGCCGGCGTAGTGGTCGATCAGGGGCAGGGCCCTATCCAGCTGGAAAGGCACGTAGTCGGGGGCGTGGCAGCGGATGCAGGCAGCCTGGGGCTCACCACCCTGGCCGTCGTGGGGGCCGCTGGCCGTGTGGCAGGACTCGCAGGAGACGTCGGCGAAGGGTGAGCGATGGGATCCGGGCCTGAAGCCCGGTGCGAAGTCCGCTCCGGCGGAAACCGGCCCTTCGATCAGGTTGGTGACGTGGCAGGCCAGGCAGGAGAGGTTGTCGGCCCCGCCCCGCTCTGTAACCCGGAAGTAGGCCACCGCGTGGGCGCTCATGGACCAGGAGCGGGCCTCTTCGGGGTGGCAGGCGGCGCAGGTGTAGGCACCCAGCCAGTCTCCCCGGGCCAGCACCTGTTCGTACTCGCCCGACAGGCGCATCTCCAGGATGCGGTCCGCGCCCTGGGAATAGGGCAGGTAGGCGTCGATCACGGGCACGCTGTCGGGCTCGGCTTCGCTGGGCGGCTCGGCCACCAGCACCGAAGGGGTGGAGCGCAGCCCGGTGGCGTCGGCGAAGCTGTGGTCGGCGTCGCGCATCACCGGCACGTTGATGCGGTGTTCGAGCACGAAGCTCTCCATCTGCCCCGCATCGGTGCGGCTGGACATCACGAAGAGGAAGTCCGCCACGTCGGCGACCCGGCGCTGCAAGGCCAGCAGCTCGGGCACCACCCCGATGCAGTGGGGGCACTTGGCCGACAGGTAGACGATCACCGTACGCCGGCGGATGCGCCGCGCCACCTCGGAGGGCAGCACCAGGACCTGCGCCTCCCGGGGCGCCATCAAGGCCTCGGCGGACGTCTGGCCGTTGCCACGCAGCCAGCCGCGTTCGTCTCGCTCAGGCTCGAGGCTCCGCTGCACCTCGGGGCTGCCGGGCTCGGGTTGCGCAGGGCTGGTCCCGCAGAGCGAAAGGGCCCCCAGAAGGACCCAGGGAACGCGCATGGCCCCGGTCATCGGCGCGGCCATTCGACGGAAAAACAATGTGCAGGCCCTTATGGTTTTCCGGGGCATCTCGGATGCCCTGGCGCGCCCATAAGGCGCGGGGAGGGGGGAGCGCTAGCGATGCGGGGGGAAGCATCCCCCCGCCAAAGAGCATGGCCCCGGTCGTCATTCGGGCCGACTGGCCCGAAGGTTGATCGTGGCCATCCACCTGTATCCCGCCGTGTTACTCCCGGGGGGTGCGCCCAGACCACGCGTAAGAGAATTGAGCGATGACCCGCGACACGACGGATTGGGAAAAGCGCGCCGCCCTGACGCTCAGCCGCGTGCAGGTGCTGCACTTCCTGGTGGGCAGCTGGCAGGGCCAGGGTCACGACAGCGGACAAGCCATCGTGGCCCGCGCCACTGGCCGGCTGCGCCTGGACGGCAGCTGGCTGGAGCTGCACGAGCAGCTCTGCGATCCCAGCGGCGAACCCCTCTACGAGGACTTCAGCCTCTACCGCTACGATCCGGCGCAAGAGAGCCTGCGCGTGCTGCACTTCATGGAGCGTAGCTGGCACAAGGAGTACGAGGTACGGCTGGAGGGCAGCTCGCTGTACTGGTTCACCGGTCCCTTTGGTCCGCGCGTGCGCCTGAACCCCACAGAGCTGGGGTGGCAATCCACGGTGCGACTGCCCGACGATCCCAGACCCACGGTCGAGCTGAGCTATCGACCCGTCACGAAGCGACGCACGTGATCCGGACCAGGCAGGAGACTTCCCCATTGAGCAGGGCAGCCCTGGACAGCGCCACGCTGGCGACGATGGGCTTGCCACCGCCCATGGCTCAGCCGCGCCCCTCCCTGCCCCGGGCCAAGGGTCCGGGCCTGATCCGCAACATCACGCTGGGCATCTGGCAAGAGGTCCTGACGCAGCCCATCTCCGCGGGCGCCATCCTGCGCAGGCGCCTGCGCCGCGCCCGCTCGCTGGGCTCCAAGGGGCGACGCATCGCCACCTCCGTGCTCTACGGGATGATCCGGCAGGGGGCAGCGCTCGACCTGCTGCTGGAGCTGGGCGGAGGCAGCGCCCAGGAGCCGCTGCATTGCTACCTGGGCTTTCTGGTGCTGGCCGAGGGCCTCGAGCCCCGACAGGCCCAGGCCGAGGCCCCCGAGGTGGATTTCAGCCCCGTAGCCCACGCCGAGCGCGAGCTGCGCCGGTGGGGTGCCAGCGTCTCCCCGGTCGAGGCCCTGACCCTGGCAGGCTCCCTGCCCCCCTGGCTGGCGCAGGCCTGGCACGACGAGCTGGGAGACGAGGCGGGCCTGTTGATCAAGGCCTTCAGCTCGCGTCCTCCCATGGTGGCGCGCATCAACGCCAGCCGCGTAGATCGCCGCACGCTGGTTCAGCGCCTGGAGCAAGAGGGCGTCATCGCCACCGCCGGGCGCCTGTCGCCCCTGGCTCTGATCTTCCACGAGCGGCGCAATGTGCACATCCTGCCCACGTTCAAAGAGGGTCTCTTCGAGATCCAGGACGAGGGCAGCCAGCTCATCGCCCAGCTGGTGCAGCCGGCCCCAGGAAAGCGCATCGTGGACTTCTGTGCCGGCGCAGGGGGCAAGGCCCTGGCGCTGGCCGACGCCGGCGCGGAAGTCTGGGCGCTGGACGTGAGGAAGGGGGTCAGCAGGGTGCTGCAGCAGCGCGCCCGGCGCGCCGGGCTGCGCATCCGCTACGATCACTTGAAGGAAGACCGCCCGCCTCCGGTGCCCCGCGGCTGGGCGGACGCGGTGCTGGTGGACGCGCCCTGTTCCTCCAGCGGCGTCCTGCGTCGTCATCCCGAGCAGCGTTTTCGCCTGACGGGCAGCTGGGTGGCGCACTGCGCCGCGCTGCAGCGCGCCATCCTTGAGCGGGCCGCTGGCCTGCTCGGACCCGGCGGGCAGCTCATCTACGCTACGTGTTCCCTGCTGCGCCAGGAGAACCAGGACGTGCTGGAGGGCTTCCTGGCTGACCATCCCAGCTTCGAGCTGCAGGACCGGCTGGGCGAAGACGGGCAGCTCTGGCCACAGCGAACGGGCACGGATGGTTTCTACGGCGTGACGCTGCGCCATCGCTGAAGGAGGGGGGAGCGCTAGCGATGCGGGGGGCTCGTAGGTCCAGTGGACCTTCGAGGGGCAAGCCAGCGGCGGCAGCCGCGCTGCCCGCAGGGCAGGCGCAGCCCTGCGCCTCCCCCCGCAAACGAGGGGGAAGCAAGGCCGCTTGCCATCGCCCCCTCCTCGGGGTACGACGCCTATCTATTAGTCTCGTCTAACAGGCGCTTCGCGCCCAGGGCCCGTCGCGCAGACCAGTGGTACAAATAGCGCCGATAAACGCCATTTAAACAGCGTTTATCGCGCAAGCAGCGAGCAGATGGTGCGCCAGCGGAAGCCGACCGACCCCCAACCCCATGAGGTCCCCGCGTCCCGGCGCGAGACCCTCATCCTGGGCAGCCTGCAAGCGGGAAAGAGCACGCTCCACCAACGGCTCTGCGGCCAGTGGTCGCTCTTCCGCGAGCCCACCGAGAGCACCACGAAGGCGCAGTACGGGCACCTGGGCGCCGGCTCCCTGGGCTTGCTCGCAGGCCTGCGCAGGTTCGGAGGGGACGCCGCCGAACCCAGTCACCATCACCTGACGGACACGCCTGGCACCAGCTCGGTCCTGCCCCAGAGCGAAGAAGAGGAGCTGGTGCGCGCGGAGCTGCTCTCGGGCCGCCACGACTCCATCCTGCTGGTGGCGGACGCGCGCAACCTGCGCCGCTCCCTGGCCCTCTTCCTGCAGGTCGCGGAGTTCGGCCTGCCCATGGTGCTCTGCTTGAACATGGCGGACAGCGCGGAGCGCCAGGGCCTGAGCTTCGACGCCGCGCTCCTGCAGCACATGCTGGGTGTCGAGGTCGTGGTCACCAACGCCAGGGAGGGCAGCGGCCTGGGCAGGCTGCGCCGTGCCCTGGCCGCGCCCCGGCGACCCAGCCTGCAGGTACGCTACCCGCGGCGCATCGAGGAGCTGCTGCTGCAGCTGGACGAGGAGCTCCGCCTGCCCGTGTCCTCGCGGGCCCTCGGCCTCTACCTGCTGGTGGGCGATCCGGCGGCCGAGGCCCTGATCGAGTCCGCCCTGGGACGAGAGGTCCTGGACCGGGTCATGAGCTTGGTTCGCTCCTTGCGCGCGGACATCCACCTGGCCATGGAGCCGGTGCTGGCCGGGACCTTCTTCCGCCTGGCGGAGCGCGTGACAGGCCAGGTGCAGCGGCGCCAGGCCGACAGCCGCAGGGTCGCAGAGCGGCTGGGGCACCTGGCGCACCACCCTGTCTGGGGACTGCCCATCGCCGCCGTGGTCGTCGCCGCCATGTACCTCTGGGTGGGCTGGCTGGGGGCCACCAGGGTGGTGGACGGCCTGGACGCTCACCTCTTCCAGCCCATCCTGATGCCCGTAAGCGAGCGCCTGGTGGCCCATATTCCCTGGCCCATAGTGCGCGAGGCGGTCATGGACGCCGACTTCGGGCTGCTGCCCACCGGCCTCTTCCTGGCCTTCGGCATCGTGCTGCCCGTGCTCTTCTTCTTCTACACGGCCTTCGCCGTGCTGGAGCAGTCCGGCTACCTGCCGCGCCTGGCCATCCTGCTGGACCGCATCTTCC
This sequence comes from uncultured Enterobacterales bacterium, assembly GCA_964454135.1. Lineage (GTDB taxonomy): Bacteria > Myxococcota_A > UBA796 > UBA796 > JAFGLY01 > CAYVQL01. Next base: position 12,208 of record CAYVQL010000025.1, read on the forward strand.
GGCGCATCGGTCTGAACGGTCGCGGCGTGCTGCCCCTGGCCATGGGCTTCTCCTGCGTGACCATGGCCCTGATCACGGTGCGCATGCTGCAGACGCAGCGCGAGCGCGTCATCGCCTCCCTGCTGCTGATGCTCTGCCTGCCCTGCGCACCCCTGCTGGCGGTGATGCTGGTGATCCTGGCGGACATGCCCCTGTCGGCCGGTGCCACGGTCCTCGGCCTGCTGGCGCTGCAGGCGGTGCTGGCCGGCCTGCTGCTGGATCGCCTGCTGCCGGGGCGCGGTTCCGACTTCATCATGGAGGTCCCGGCCCTGCGCCTTCCCAGGCCGCGCCGGGTCCTGCTGCACAGCGCGCGCCAGACCTGGGCCTTCATGAGAGAGGCCGTCCCCTACTTCCTGGCCGCTTCCCTGCTGCTGTTCATCGTGGATCGCCTGGGAGGCCTGGCGCTGCTGGAGAGCGGCGCGCGCCCCATCACACGGGGTCTGCTGGGCCTGCCCGACGAGGCCGTGCAGGTCTTCATCAAGACGCTCATCCGTCGCGAGAACGGCGCCACCGAGCTGGACATGATGCGCGGGGGCTTCGACGGCCTGCAGGTGGTGGTCACCCTGATCACCATGACCCTGCTCACCCCCTGCGTGAACTCCGTGATCGTGCTCTACAAGGAGCGCGGCGTGGGGCTGGCCAGCGCGATCATCGCGGCGGTCCTGGTCTGGGGCCTGGCGGTGGGCGCAGCCACCTTCCACTTCTGCCACTGGGCGGGCATCGATTTCGCGGGCTGAACCCCGAGGAGCTGTCATGGATCCTGCACTGCGCGACCACCTGCTGAACGCCCTGTGGATCGCCGACGAGCGCGGCGGCGCGAACGTGGAGGGGCTGGGCTTCTTCTGCCGCAAGTCCTTCTCCAGCGAAGACCTGGCCGCGCTCGAAGCCGAGAACCTCGTCTCGCGCCAGGGCGATGCGCTCGAGCTGACCCCCGCCGGTCAGTCCATGGCCAGGGAGCTGGTGCGCCGCTACCGCCTGGCCGAGTCCCTGATGCACATCGTCTTCGGCATGGACGCCGAGCGAGCCTCGGCCCTGGGCTGCGAGCTCGAACACGACCTGCGCCCAGAGATGACCGACGCCCTGTGCACCTTCCTGGGCCACCCCAAGCTCTGCCCCCACGGCCATCCCATCCCTTCGGGTCCGGACTGTGAGTCCCACCTCGACACGGTGGAGCGCCAGGTCCACCCGCTCACCAGCCTGCAGGTGGGCGAGCGCGGCCGGGTGGTCTACATCCACCCCCGCAGCCACCAGCGGCTGCATCGTCTGACCTCCCTGGGACTGGGGCCCGACGTGGTGCTGGAGGTGCACCAGCGCTATCCAGCCTTCTGCGTGAGGTTCGAGGGGACGGAGCTGGCCTTCGACCAAGATGTGGCGGGGGATATTCATGTGGCGCGGGTGGTGGGGTGAACGGCGCTGACCGCCAGACCAGCGCAGTGCGCAGCCTGCGAGCGGCGCTCCGGGAGGATACAGGGCGCCTCCGCCCCTAGTGAGGAACCTCCCCCCTTGATCGATCGCTGGACCGATGAGCTCCGCACCCGCCTGGCCCGAGCCCGCATCGGCATCGCCGGCGCTGGCGGCCTGGGCTCCAACTGCGCCATGGCGCTGGCCCGCGCCGGGGTGGGCCAGCTGGTGCTGCTGGACCACGACCACGTGGAGCTCTCCAACCTGAACCGCCAGGCCTTCACCATGGACCAGGTGGGCCAGTCCAAGGTGCGCTGCCTGCAGCAGAACATCCTGGCCGCCGCCCCCAGCTGCCAGCTCACCATCTGGGAGCGCTGGTATCGCAGCGGCATGGCCGGCGAGATCTTCACCGGCTGCGACGTGGTGGTCGAGGCCTTCGATACCCCCGAGGCCAAGACCGCCCTGCTGGAAGACGTGCTGAGCAACCTGCCCGATGCCTGGCTGGTGGCCGGCTCGGGCATCGCCGGCGTGGGGGGCAACGAGTCCCTGCGCACCCAGCGCTACGGCCGCCTCTACGTGGTGGGCGACGGCGTGACCGCCGCCGCCGAGGGCGTGCCCTTGCTGGGGCCGCGCGTGATCGCCGCGGCCGCCTTGCAGGCCAACCAGGCCCTGGCCCTTGTCATGGGCGACCAGGAGACCTGATAGACATGGACCGCCAGTTCATCCTCAACGAGCAGCCCCGCCCCTGGCGCCCGGACCTGACGGTCCACGAGCTGCTCTTCGAGCTCGACCCCAAGATGCCCATCGCGGTGGTCAAGATCGCAGGCGCCCATGTGCCGCGCCGCACCTGGAAACAGCGCCAGATCATGGAAGGCGAAGAAGTCCGCGTCGTCTACATCATCGCAGGCGGATAGGCCTGCTTCTCCACCCCCACCCACCCCCAGCAAGCGAGACAGCCATGGTCCTTGGAGAGCACAGCTACCAGAAGGGCGAGATCCTGCACGGATACGCAGGACGCACCCTGCACATCGACGTGGGCTCCCGCGCCGTCACCGAGAAACCCGTCACCGACCAGATGAAAGAGACCTTCATCGGCGGCAAAGGCTTCGACCTCTGGCTGCTCTGGAACTCCACCGCGCCACGCACGGCCTGGGACGATCCCACCAACGAGGTCGTCATCGCCTCAGGTCCCATGGCCGGCACGCCCATCTACCCGGGCGCGGGCAAGAGCATCGTCTGCTCCATCTCCCCCACCACGGGCAGCATCATCGACTCCAACGTGGGCGGCTACTTCGGCCCCTACCTGAAGTTCTCGGGCTTCGACGCCCTGGAGCTGCAGGGCAAGTCGGAGGTCCCCCTGGTGGTGCTCATAGACGGCGACGCCCAGAAGATCTCCTTCTTCGACGGCTCCGACCTACCGCGCAACGCCTACAAGCTCTCCGACCTGCTGCACGAGCGCTTCGGCGGCGACAAGCCCAACAGCGTCTCGGTGGTCAGCGCCGGCAGCGGTGCCTGGCACTCCCTGCTGGGCTGCTTGAACTTCTCCTGGTGGGATCGCCCGCGCAAGGCCATGCGCTACAAGCAGGCCGGCCGCGGCGGCATCGGCTCGGTCTTCGCCGACAAGAACATCGTGGCCGTGGTCTGCCGCTTCTCGGACAGCGCCAAGCTGGAGCGCAACGCGCCCGCCGACATCGACCAGGTCAAGCGCGTGGGCCGCGCGCACTCCAAGGAGATCCGCACCCTGGATCCCAAGCAGAACGAGATGGCCAGGTTGGGCACCACCCACCTGGTCACCATCATGGATGACTACGACCTGCTGCCCACCTGCAACTTCAAGTTCGGCTCGCATCAAAAAGCCGCCGACCTGGGGGGCGAGGTCTACCGCAAGAAGTTCCACAAGGGCTTCGACGGCTGCTGGATCGGCTGTTCCGTGGCCTGCGCCCACTGCGTCAAGGACTTCGAGCTGCGCACCGGCCCCATGAAGGGCGAGAAGGTCTGGGTCGATGGCCCCGAATACGAGACCATCGCCGGCTGCGGCTCCAACAACGGCATCTTCGACCCGGACCACGTCATAGAGGTCAACTTCTACTGCGACGCCTATGGCATCGACACCATCTCCTTCGGCACCGGCATGGCCTTCGTGATGGAGTGCTTCGAGGCCGGCGCGCTCACCACCGAGCACACCGATGGGCTGGAGCTGCGCTTCGGCAACGGCGACCAGGCCCTGGAGGTGATGCACAAGCTGGCGCGCGGCGAGGGCTTCGGCAAGATCTTCGGCCTGGGCATCCGCCGCATGAAGGCCTACTTCGCCGAGCACTTCGGCGCGGATCCCGCATTCCTGCAGGACATCGGCATGGAATCCAAGGGCCTGGAGTACTCCGAGTACATGACCAAGGAGTCCCTTGCTCAGCAGGGCGGCTACGGTCTGGCTCTCAAGGGCCCGCAGCACGACGAGGCCTGGCTGATCTTCCTGGACATGGTGCACAACTACATGCCCAGCTTCGAAGACAAGGCCGAGGCGCTGCACTGGTTCCCCATGTGGCGCACCTGGTTCGGCCTCTGCGGCCTCTGCAAGCTGCCCTGGAACGACATCGTCCCCGAGGACAACGCCCAGACCCTGGAACCCGCCAAGGTCATCAAGCACCTCGAGTGGTACGCCGAGTTCTTCAGCGGCACCACCGGGCGCCAGGTGGATCCCGACGGCCTGATCGCCATGAGCGAGCGCGTCTACAACTTCCAGCGCCTCTTCAACCTGCGCCAGGGCTTCGGTCGGCGCGCGCACGACGCCATCCCCTACCGCAGCGTGGGGCCCGTCACAGAAGAAGAGTACCTCTCGCGCCAGCAACGCTACGACGGCCAGCTTTCCGAGCTGTACAGCCACGACCCACAGGCCATGAGCACCGCCGAGAAGATGGCCGTCTTGCGCGAGAACCGCGAGAAGCGCTACCAGCAGCTCTGCGATGCCGTCTATGTCCGCCGCGGCTGGACCCCTGACGGGGTACCGACTGAAGAGACCGTGCGCCGGCTGGGACTGGACTTCCCCGATGTCCTGGAGCTGATCGCCCCGCACCAGCAATGATACCCGATGTCGCCAGCATGCTATCATGATCTGGTGAAGCCTCGACTGCCGTTTTCCCTGCTGTCGCTGCTCTTGCTGGCGCTCCTGTCGGTCCCTGCAGCCCAAGCTGCGCCTCGCGACGCCGTCGCTCGAGTGTCGAGCTGCGGCCCCGCCGCCCTGGCCACCTTCTTCGTCGCCTCGGACAGCGAACACCTGCTGGCCTTCACGCTCGCCAGCGCCGTGGTCGACAAGACCGGGGCCCCCTGCTCGGCGATCACGCTGGTCCTGCCTGAAGCTCGGGGGCGCCTGGTCGCCCAATTGGCCCATGTCCGGGCGTCCGACGACCTGGCCATCCTGGAGGTCGGGCCCGACCAGTCCATCCCACCCAGCGTCGAGACCGTGGCCCTGGCCGACCGGCCAGCCTTCGACGAGGTGCTCTTCGGCAAGCGGGCGGTGCGCATCTACGCCCACCTGGACGACACGGGGCGCGTGCACGAGCGCGTCGCGCGCATGGAGAAGGGCGATCTCACCTCCTTCACCGTGTCCTGGCTGCGACACCTGGACTACCCCTGGAGCGCTGGCGCGCCCGTGGTGGCGGGAGGGGGCTACCTGCTGGGCATCCTGGCCGCACCGCGCTCAGCGGACAGCACGCCGCGGGGCTGCGGCGGCGGCCTGTTCGAGTTCGCCGCCAAGCACTACGGCCTGCAGCGACCCACGGCCGCGGGCAAGTACGGCATCTGGATCGCCACGCAGCCCGGCGACGAGAATGGGGACCAACAAGCCGCCATCGCCCTCGCCATCCAGCGCCGGCTGGAGCGCGCCAAGCTGGACCCCGAGCTCTGGACGATCCGCAAGCTGGGCGTGGTCATCGACGACCCCTACGAGCAGGCAGAGCCCCGGGCACGGTGGCACGGCGCCTCCGTGCGCGCCGATCTGGTGGTGGCCTCGGCCTGGCTGCCCGGCCCGGACGACACGCGCCTGCACCACAGCCTGGTCTTGCAGCTCTCGCGCGATGGCCCTGTAGGCGACCGAGACCTGACAGAGGGCCGACCAGCAGGCGCGCGCTACGCGGAACAGCTGGTGTTGCCCGTTCGGCCCCACGCCGCACCGCGCCTGGTAGCCGAGGTCACCACCAGCTTCGCCACCGCCCACTTTGCCCGTCGGGCGACTCCCGGCAGCCAGTCCCTCGAGAAGCTGCGCTGGCGCGCCCTGCGTCGCGTGGAGCATATGCGCCTCGAGTACGAGCACTGGCGGGCCGGGCTGCGGCGCAGTGGCCCTGCTGGAGCGCTGGCCGAGCGGCAGGGGGCGGGGACCTTGGCGCGCATGCACGGATCGGCGCTGGCCGATCTCGATCGCCTGCCTCCCTTCTACGGCTCCCAGCTGAACCGGACCCCCTTCGAGCTGGCCATCGGGGCCTGGAAGGACGCCGCCGCAGCCTTCTCGCCGGACCACCACGCCTGCGACTGGATGGCGACTCACGTGCTGCTGGCCAGCGCCAGGCTGGAAGCCGCCGACACCTCCCCCGAGCCCGAGCTCTTCGATGTGGCCCTGGCAGAGGCCGACCTGGCGCTCAACGCGTTGCCAGAGGGAACCTGCCACTACGAACAGGCCAAGCTGCTGCTGCGCCGCGGGCAGCTGCTCTCCCGGCGCGACGGCCATGACCTGGAGGGCGAACTGCGCGCCGCCATCGCCAGCTACGAAGAGGCCCTGAACATCTTCAACCAGCTGTCCTGGCCGCTGGAGTGGGCCCAGACGCAGCTGGAGCTGGGCCGAGCCTGGCAGCGCCTGCCCTCGGCCGACCAGGCCGGTGTGCTGGACTCGGCCATCGGCGCCTATCGCCGGGCGCTGATCGTACTCGACAAGGAGCTGCTCCCCGAGCACTGGGCCGCCGCCTGGCTGGGCCTGGGCCAGGCACTGGCCGCCAACCCCGTCGGCGATCACGAGCAGAACCTGCAGGATGCCGTGCTGGCCCTGGAGGGCGCGTTGACGATCTACTCTCCCGAGCGAGACCCGGTGCAGTGGGCCCACGCCAGCAACGCCCTGGGCTCCGCCCTGCAGCAGCTCCCCTACCAGGATCCTCCCGACCACCTGCACCGCGCGCTGAAGGCCCACCAGGACGCCCTGACGGTCTTCCACCGCGGCAGCCATCCGATCCAGTGGGCCATCACCCACAACCACATCGGCAAGGTCATGCGACAGCTGCCCACCGAGGATCCGGGCAGGAACTACGAGGGTGCGCTGCTGGGCTTCGCCACCGCGCTCTCCATCCTGGACCAGCAGCGCCACCCGCGGGATTGGGCCGCCACCCAGGTGAACCTGGGTGATGCCTGGCGCGCCAACCCCATCGGCGACCGAGCGGCCAACATCGCCAAGGCCATCGAGGCCTACCAACGGGCCCTGGGGATCTACACCAGGGACTCGGACCCCGACAACTGGGCGCTGACTTGGCGCCGGCTCGGCCAGACCTGGCGCGAGCAGCGGGGCGGCGACCGCGGCCAGAACCTGGCCAAGGCCATCGAGGCCTTCAACACGGCCCTGACCGTCCACACCCGCGAGGCCAATCCCCTGGCCTGGGAGCGAACCCAGGCCGATCTCTTCGTGGCCCAGGCCTGGCAGTACGCCCACCAGGCGGAGCAGCAGGCTCCCGGCAGCCTGGACGCCCTGGTGCAACGGGGCGAGGCCTGCCTGCAGGAAGGGCTCGTGCGCCGCGATCGACGCCTGCCTTCCTCGGGGCCCGATCTCTTCGTCGAGGCCGGCGAAGCCTTCGAGCGCGCCCACGCCCTGGCGCCGCAGGATCCCATGCCGCTGGACGGCCTCGTCCTGTCATGGTGGTATCGCGGCCAATACGCCCAGGCAGCGGCGGTCCAACGGCGACTAGCGGCCCTGGACCCCAGCCCCAGGGTGCAGGAAAACCTGCGCTTTTACGAGCTCAAGGCCATCCTGAAGGCGGACCCCGCCGACACGGATGCCTGGCGCCAGCTGGGCGAGCACCTGACCGGCATGGGGTATCGGACGGAGGCTGTGGATGCCTGGAACCACCTGTTGGCCATCCGTCCTGGCGATGCCCATGCGCTGCGCAACCTGGTGGAGCTCTGCATCGTCCTGGACCTGCCCGAGCGGGCTCTGCAAGCCCTGGAAACGGCCACTGTGCACGCGCCGGGCGATCCGCAGGTGCTCAACGTGGCCTTTCTGGTCTACAGCGAGCTGTCCACCGACCTGATCGGCGCCTTCGACATCGCTCGACGGCGGCTGGCGCTGCAACCCCACGACGCCGACGCCCAGCTGGACCTGGTCACGATCCTGTTGCTCTACGGCCGCAATGCCGAGGTACAGCTCCAGCTGCAGGCGCTGGTCGAGCGCAGCGACCTGGACCCTGCCCAGTCCTTGCGCCTGAACGTGCTGCGCCTGTTGGCCGGGCAGGAAGCTGCCAGGCAACCGCTCGCCCAGGCCTACGAAGAGCTGGCCGAAGAAGCCCGCGTCTTCCACGCCTGGAAGCTGCTGCGAGCCCACGCCGGCAGCGCGCCCGAGGCGCGGCAGGAGCGGCTCAAGGCCATCATCGACATCGTGGCCGAGCCGCGCAGCGAAGAGAACGCCCAGCGGCTCGAGGCCCTGCTGCGGGCGAGATGACCCCTCACGAGGAAGTCCGATGAGCGACTCCATCTTCCCGCGCGTCGTCCCGGGCATGTCCCAGTCCATGCAGTCCGCCGCCGAGCAGCGCGTGCAGCTCGAGCAGCTGCGTGCCGTCCTGCTGCGGCTGATCTACTGCCATGTGCGTGGAGAAGAGCTGCCCCTGCACGAGGAGCCCCTGCGCAGCTTCCTGGACCTGCCCCAGGGTGTGACGGCCGAGGCCGCGCTCGACCGCCTGATGCGATCGCAGGCCAGAGTGCTGGGCGCCACCAGCTGCGAGGCCTGCGGCGCCCAGGTCCAGGACCTGGAGGGCTTCACAAACGAAACCTGCCCGTGGTGCGGCGCCAAGGTAGAGACCGAGACCTGAGCGCCTCGGGCGAGCAGGCCGGGCGGCAACCTGACCCGGAACAGCTGAAAACGAACGGGCGGGTCGATATGCTCGCCCTCCCGGTCCCCGGAGCACAGACATGGACCTCTGGACAGCCAGCCCCGACACCTTGATCGAGGCCATGCTGGCCGCCGGCCTGCGCCGCGCCTACCTGGTCACCCTCCCCGGCACCAACCAGGTCCAAGCCAGCCACCCTCTCTTCGAATCCCTGGCAACCGCCGTGCAGGCCGATGGACGCGACTACCACGACCACCAGGGCTGCTTCTTCGAGCTGGGCTGCGAGTCGGGGCACCTGCTCTCGGCCGCCGTGCACCTCACCATTCGCGGCCAAGCCGCGGGAGGCGTGCGCTTCTGGAAGTACGACGCCGTGGAGCACTTCGTACGCGACGGACTGCGCCTGGCCCGCGGCATGGGCCACAAAAGCGCCCTGGCCGGCCTCTGGTGGGGAGGCGGCAAGGGCGTGATCGCACGCCGCTGCGGCGTGGACCATCGCGATCCCACCTGGCGCCAGGCGGTCTACCGCGACTACGGCCGCTTCATGTCGGGCTTACGCGGCTGCTACGTCACCGCCGAAGACGCCGGCACCACCACCGAGGACATGCGCCTGATCCACGCCACCACCCGCCACACCACCTGCATCCCCGAGGACCTGGGCGGCAGCGGCAATCCCAGCCGCCTGACCGCCACGGGCGTCGTCGTGGGTATGGAGGCCGCGCTGCGCTGGCTCGACCAGGGCGATCTGGCCGGCAAGACCGTGGCCATGCAGGGTGTGGGCACCGTGGCGCGCTTCATGATCGGCGACCTGCTGGCTCGGGGCGTCAAGCGCATCGTGGCCACGGACGTGGACGAGGTGGCCATCGCCACGGCACGCGAGCGCTTCCCCGATGCGCCCCTGGAGACGCAGCTGGTTCCCATGGGCGACTGCTCGGTGCTGGGCGAGCCCTGCGACCTGCTGGCGCCCAACGCCGTTGGCGCCATCCTCAACGCCCGCACCATCCCCAGCGTTGAGGCGGCCGTGATCTGCGGCGCGGCCAACAACCAGCTGGAGGACGCCGAGCGCGACGCGCCGGCCCTGGCTGAACGCGGCGTACTCTACGCCCCCGATTTCCTGGTCAACCGCATGGGCATCGTCAACTGCGCCAACGAGGCCTACGGCTGCTTCCCCGACGACCCCGCCATCACCAGCCACCTGGATCACGACAGCGAGCACGGCATCTTCCAGCGCAGCCTGCAGGTCTACCAGCGCGCGCAGGCCTCGGGGCGTACGCCTGCCGCCGAGGCCCAGCTGCTGGCGGATGAGCTCTCCCGCATGCCCCACCCCATCTGGGGCAACCGGGGTCAGCGCATCATCGACGCTCTGGTGGCCGAGCGTTGGGATCGGCAGCCGCCGCTGCAGTGACTGGAAGCAGCGCCCGTTCTCTCCAGCAATGGGCCAGCATGCGGAGCTCTCCCAGCTCCCAGAACGCCGCATCCTGCCAACGCTTGGCCAGGGCCTGGGGCAGGTAGGCCCAACCAACCAGGGTTCCAGCCACCGCGGCCAGCGCGGCGCCGCGTGGCAGCTGCGCACCCCAGCCCCGACCCGCCAACGCGGCACTACCCTGCAGGGCCCAGCGCGCCGCGGTCCAGGCGGGCTGGCTGGCCAACAACGCCCAGGGCAGGCTGCGCAGCCCCGCACGCACGCGGTTGCGCTCCACCAGGAAGACCTTGCGTAGCCCATGGCGTCCGTAGCTGGCGCCCAGCTCATGCTCCACCTTGGCCTCAGGCACGTAGCGCAGGGCCAGTCCACGACGCAGCGCACGCAGCGACAAGTCCACGTCCTCACCGTAGACCTGCAGGCCGCTGTCGAAGCCCCCCAGGGCCCTGAAGGCCGCGCCCTGCACCAGGAAGGCCGCTCCGCTGACCACAGCCACGGCCCCTGGCAGATCGAACTCCGGGCCGTCCGCCTGCTCGCGACCCCGGGGCTGGTTGAAGCCGTCCGGGTAGAGCCCGTGGCCCGCGTTGTCCAGCCGGCCGCTGTCGTCGGCCAGCAGAATGCGCGGCTGGTAGATCCCCGGTCCCTGCCGCTCCGCCGCCTGCGACAGGGCCTGCAGAAAGCCCGACCGCAGCCGAGTGTCGTCGTTCAGGATCAAGAGCCAGGCGCCCCGGGCCGCCTCGGCACCCACGTTGGCGGCCAGGCCGTAGTGCAACTGCTGGCCGATGTGCACGACCTGCACCGGCACGCCCAGCTCCAGGTCCAGCTCCGCGCACACGTCGCGGGCGTTGGCGACCACCACCAGGACCTCCAGGGGCCGGGGCTGCTGCCGCCGCAGCGAGCGCAGGCAGCGCAGCAGGCGCTCGCCCCCGTGGTAGGTGACCACCACCGCCGAGACATCAGCCATGGAGCCACACCACGCCGCGGGCGCCGTCCAGAGAGACCTCCTGCCCATCCCGCAGCAGCCGCGTGGCGGCGCGCAGGTTGACGACCATGGGCAGCTTGTACTCCCGCGCCACCACGGAGCCATGAGAGAGCTGGCTGCCAAGCTCCAGGATCACGCCTGCGGCTACCAGAAAGAGCGGCGTCCAGCCCGGATCCATGGCCCGCGCCACCAGGATCTCGCCCGCGCGCAGGCGCTGGGCGTCTTCCAGCACCCGCACCACCCGCACGCGGCCCCTGACCTGACCCGGCGAGGTGCCCAGCCCCACCATGCGGCTGCCTGCCACCTCTGGCAAGCGCTCCATGGCCTCCCCCAACAAGAAGTCGGGGGGTGAGAGATGGCGCTGGCGCGCGTGGCGCTCGGACCGCCGCGCCACCGCGGCCCGCAGCCGCTCGGGGCTCATGCTTCCTGCCAGCCCGGCACGCACCTCGCGGTCCTCCAGGTGGCGAATATCGCCCGCGTCCGCCAGCACGCCGGACTCCACCCAGCCCTGGCCGATCAAGAGGTAGTTGCGCTTGACCCCGAAGAGCAAGCGATCGAAGTGGTAGCGCTGGTTCTCGCGCAGCTCCAGGTAGCGCCGTGTCAGGCGCACCAGCCCCACCAGGAAATGCCGCCGCAGCGGATGGGTCACCAGCCGGTGCAGCTCATCCAGGGCGCGCGCCCCGGCCGCGGCCTGGGCGCGGGCCCGCTCCGCCGGATCCTGCTCGCCCGCGCGCAGGGAGTGCCGCAGCAGGGCCAGCACCTGCTGGGGCTGCTCGGCCCAGCGCGCGCTCATGATCTCCCAGCTCGACTCGCTGCGATGCCCGTGCTGGGCCAGGAAGGCCGCCAGAGCCTGGCCAAAGGGGCTGTCGGGCTCGGGCAGGCGCTCCAGCTCCACCCCCAGGGACCGGGCCTGGCGCGCCAGGGACCACAGGTCGTGGTTGGTGCTGACGGTCATGTTCCCGGCTGGACAACGTAGCAGCTGGCGGGCCAGCTCGTCCCCCCTGGCTCCCAGCTGCAGGGCCAGGGCTCCCTCGGTCAGCTGATACCAGAGGTTGGCGAAGAGCAGGCTGGTGACGTGCACCTTGACGTACTCGTGTGCCAGGCGCATGCCTTCGTCGGCCCGCGCCAGCGCGGCGTGGCGGTCGCGGCAGCCCGCGGGCGGCTCCACCAACAGCGGCACCTCGCGCTCCAGGCGCGGCTCCAGCTCGTCCCAGGCCCTGTGGTTGGAGACGGGATTCCAGCGGAAGCGCCGCCAGCGCCGCTCGGCGAAGGTCTCCGACAGGATGGCGGCGTACACGCGCACCCCGGGAGGCGCGGCGAAGCGTGCCAGCCAGGCCCGCTCCTCGTCGGGCGGCAGCATGTCCATCATGAAGCGCGGCGGGGGAAAGCCCGGCAGCTTGAAGGCCAGGTGACGAAAGACGGTGGCATTGATGTAGGGGCAGCCATCCACCAGGCGAATGGTCGGTCCCCCTCCCAGGTGGCGCGCGCCGGTGCGCGGATAGCCGATGAAGTGCTCCAGCATGGGGCGCACCAAGGACCATCCCAGGGCGGTGGCCGGCTCGTTCCAGCGCTCCCCGATGAAGCGCCGCGTCCACAGCGCCTCGGGTGCCCGAAAGGGCTCGGGGGTCGCGGTCACCGGACGCGCCTGCAGCAGCACCAGCTCCCCCTGCGCATCCAGCGCCCACTCCACGTCCTGCGGGCAGCCCCCCAGGGCCTCCGCCCGCAGGGCCAGCCGACAGAGCTGCAGCAGCCGCGCCCGCGAGAGCTTGCGCCGCCCGCGCAGACGGCTGGGCACGGCCTCCCAGCCCAGGCCGTCCCGGCCCAACGCCAGCTGCCGCTCCTGCTGCTGGATGTTCTCCTGCAACACGTCCAGGCGCACCCGCGCCGCCACGCGCTGCAGGGGCTCGGGCAACCGTCGTGGACGCTGCACCAGGTAGTGGTCGGGCACCACCTTCCCACCGGCCACGGCCTCTCCCAGGCCCCAGGCGGCCTCGACGATCATCTGGCGCCAGCTGCCCGACATGGGATCCACCGTGAAGACCACACCGGCTGCGCGCGCGCGCACCAGGCGCTGCACCAGCAGGGCGATGCCCGGTCGAGCCCGGCGGCCCGCCCGCTCGCCGTAGCGCAGCGCCCGCGGAGCGAAGGCCGCCGCCCAGCACCTGCGCACCGCCTCTTCCAGCGCGTCTCCCGGTCGAACGGCCAGCTCGGTGTGGTAGATGCCAGCGTAAGAGGCGCGCTCCCTGTCCTCCTCCACACCGGAGGAGCGCACCGCCAGGTAGGGCCCCAGGCGCTCCCCTTCGCTGCGCAGCGCCGCTGCCAGCTCCACGGGGAGCGCGGCGCTGCGGATGGAGGCCTGCAGGGCTCGCGCCCGCTGGGCATCCGGTGAGCGCAGCAGGCGCGCGGCGCTGTCGAGCAGGCCGTTCTGCGCCAGAAAGGCGCGGAAGACGCGCACGGTGAGCACGACGCCCTCGGGCACGGGCAGGCCCCGCTCGACCAGCGCGGCCAGCCCCAGGGCCTTGCCGCCCAGCTGCTTCCTGCCCAGGGGCAGGGCCTGTGCGAGGGGCACGAGCTTCATCGGCCCAACGTATCACCAGCAAGTCGCCCCTGGCCGCCCACTCGCCACTTGCACGCGATATCATGGACCTCGGCCTGCCAGCAGCGAGGCGCCCAGATGCCATTCCCTCCCTCCGTCGCCGCCAGCATCGCACGGCGGCTGCTCTCAAGCGAGCAGTACGACCGTGCCAAGCGCTTGAGCTACGTGGACGCCGGGCACGGCTTCGACGCCTTCGGCCTGCACCCGGCCTTCGTGGCCATGGGAATCGGCATCACCGCCTTCCTCTACGAGCGCTACTTCCGCGTGGTCTCCCATGGCGCCGAGAACATCCCCGCCGAGGGCCCGGTCATCCTGGCCGCCAACCACAGCGGCACCATCCCCATCGACGGGATGATGCTCTGGGCCGACGTGGTCCGCAACGCCACCCCCCCCCGCGTCCCGCGCCCCGTGGCGGACCACTTCGTGCCCATGCTGCCCTTCTTGGGCTCGCTCTTCGCCCGCGGCGGAATGGTGGGGGGCAGCCGCGGCAACGTGCGCCAGTTGCTGCAGGCGGGCAACCTGCTGATGATCTTCCCGGAAGGGGTTCCGGGTGTGGGCAAGCTCTTCAAGGAGCGCTACCAGCTGCAGTTCTGGCGCGTGGGCCACGCCGAGCTGGCCATCCGCTACCGCACCCCGGTGGTCCCGGTGGCCATCATCGGGGCCGAGGAGCAGATGCCGCAGCTGGGCAAGATCGAGCGCCTGTCGGTCTTTGGCATCCCCTACCTGCCCATCACGCCCACGCCCCTGCCGCTCCCGGTGCGCTACCACATCCACTACGGCACGCCCATCCCGCTGCAGCGCCAGTACCGTCTGGAAGATGCCGACGATCCCGACGCGGTGGCCGAGGCCGCGGGCCGCGTCAAGGCGGCGGTCAAGGAGCTTATTGAGCAGGGGCTCGCGCAGCGCGAAGGGGTCTTCCGATGAGCTCCGTCATGGTGACAGGCGCCTGCACTCCCATCGGCGAGCGCTTGGTGCGCTCCCTGGTGGCGGACGCGCAGGTCTCCCACGTGCTGGCCGTCGGGCTCGAGCCGCCCGAGTCCGCCCTGCCCTTCTCCCACCCCTCGCGGCTCACCTACCTGCAGACCGACCTGGGCAAGCCGCGGCAGATCCGCCGGCTGCTCTTCGGTCGGGCCCGCGATCTCTACGTCGAGACCGTCTTCCACACCGCGCTCTACTCCAGCGCCCGCGGCTCCGGTCGCCGGGTGCGGGCTCTGAACGTGGAGTCCACCCGCGAGCTGCTGCGCCTCTCCCAGCGCCATCCCACCATCCACCGCTTCATCTACCGCAGTCACGGAGAGGTCTACCAGATCCAGGCCGATCTCCCCGTGCAGATCGACGAAGCCCACCCGCTCAACCTGGCCCCCGGCGCCCCGCAGTGGGTGCGCGACCGCGTCGAGGCCGACCTGACGGTCTGCACCCAGATGGGGATCTCGCGCCTGGGCATCGTGGTGCTGCGCTGCGCCGAGTGCCTGGCGGCCGGGACCGGCAGCCAGCTCTACGACTACCTCGAGTCGCCTGTGTGCTTCCGGCCCCTGGGCTACAACCCGATGCTCAACGTCCTGACAATCAGTGACACTGTCCGAGCCATGGAGCACGCCTTCAAAGCCAACGTCCAGGGCGTCTTCAACATCGCTGGCAAGGACACCCTGCCCCTGTCCAGCGCCATCCTCAAGTGGGGTCGCATGGGCATTCCCCTGCCCGGCCAGTGGTTGACGCCCATCTACCGCCTGAGGAGGCGCATCGCGGACCACGAATTTTCCTATGGCATGAACAGGCGACGCTTCACCTACAGCGGCATCCTGGACGACACGCGCGCCCGTCGAATCCTGCATTTCAAACCGGAACATGGCGTCGACTGGCCGGCCCCCATCTCCCAGGCCTGGGGGCCGGGCTGGAAGGGATGAGCCAGGCCGCGAAGCGCACACTCCACCAGGGGCTTGACAACCGCCGAGCTTTGCGTCATATTGCTTCTAGATTCCGGGTGTGGCATCCGCTCTACCCGTAGTTTATCGTGATGAGGGTTCGCCCCGTCTATCTCGTGATAGAGGAAGCAAGCGCAACGGTCACGACACCGTACCAGGCAATCTTCCGGTCGCAGTGAATTTCAAGGCCGCCCCTTGCTGGGATGTTTTTCTGCGGCTGTGTTCACGAGTTTGCACTTCGTAGCTGCCATATTGCTCTCCCCAGAAGCTCAATGGTTCCTCTCCCAGGAGGGTGCCTTTACCTGATGATAGTCCGGCCAGACAACCCGATCATCGTCCAAGGCGACGGCAAGGTCCTGCTGGAGACGAAGCACCGCGACTACGAAAAGGCGCGTGATTTCCTGGCTCGCTTCGCCGAGCTGGAAGCTTCCCCGCAGCACCTGCATACCTACCGCATCAGTCCGCTCTCCCTGTGGAACGCTGCCAGCGCCGGCATGTCCACGGCCGAGATCCTGGATGGCTTGAGGTCGTTCTCCAAGTTCGACATCCCCGCCGAGGTGGTGAGCACCACCGAGGACACCATCGAGCGCTACGGGCTGGTGCAGCTGCTGCCCCACCCCAGCGAGCCCGAGCGCCTGATCGTCGTCTCCTTCGCTACGGCCTACGTGGCCAAGCTGGTCAGCCAGGAGCCCCTGGCCAAGGAGCTGATGCGTCGTCGGGGCATCCGCGATCCCTGGGTGATCGATGCCGGGCACCGTGGCATCTTCAAGCAACGCATGCTGCTGGCGGGCTGGCCCGTGGAGGACTTGGCGGGCTTTTTGCCTGGCGCCCACCTGCCCATTCGCCTGCGCGAGCGCACGCGCAGCGATCACGAGCCTTTTCGCGTACGCGACTACCAGTGGGGCGCGGTCAAGCGCTGGTATCAAGAGGGCCAACCCGCGGGCGGCCACGGCGTGGTGGTGCTGCCCTGCGGAGCGGGCAAGACCATCGTGGCCATGGCTGCCATGGCCACCCTGAAGACCCACACTCTGATCCTGGCCACCAACACCGCGGCGGTGAACCAGTGGGAGCGCGAGCTCTTGGAGCGCACGCACCTCACCTCGCGCCAGGTGGGCACCTACACGGGCGGCCGCAAAGAGGTGCGCCCCATCACCATCGCCACCTACCAGATCCTGACCTGGCGCGCCTCGCGCGAAAAGGAATTCGCCCACCTGCACATCTTCCGCGACCACGACTGGGGCCTGCTGGTCTACGACGAGGTCCACCTGCTGCCCGCGCCGGTCTTCGGCGC
This sequence comes from uncultured Enterobacterales bacterium, assembly GCA_964454135.1. GTDB lineage: Bacteria > Myxococcota_A > UBA796 > UBA796 > JAFGLY01 > CAYVQL01. The sequence continues at coordinate 28,926 of CAYVQL010000025.1, forward strand.
TACAGCCGAGCTGCAGGGCCGGCGCCGCCTGGGGCTGACCGCCACCCTGGTGCGCGAAGACGGCCGCGAAGGCGATGTCTTCTCCCTGGTGGGCCCCAAGCGCTACGACATGCCCTGGCAGGACCTGGAGCACGACGGCTACATCGCCGAGGCACGCTGCTGGGAGATCCGGGTACCCTTCATCAACGGCGAGGGCCAGCAGTACGAAAAGGCCTCCGAGACCGAGAAGTTCCGCATGGCGGCCCTCAACCCCGCCAAGCTGGGGGTGGTACGCGACCTCGTCAAGCGCCACGTCAAAGACAACGTGCTGGTCATAGGCACCTACCTGGAGCAGCTGCACCAGATCGCACGCAACTTGAGAGCTCCCCTGATCACCGGCAAGACACCCCAGTCCCGGCGCGAGGAGCTCTTCTCCAAGTTCCGCTGCGGAGAGATCAAGCTGCTCGTCGTGAGCAAGGTGGCCAACTTCAGCATCGACCTGCCCGATGCAAACGTCGCTATCCAGATCTCGGGCAGCTTCGGGTCGCGGCAGGAAGAAGCGCAGCGTCTCGGCCGCATCCTGCGACCAAAGGAACAAGGCGCGGATTTCTACACGGTGATCACACGCGACACCAAGGAACAAGAGTTCGCGCACCGGCGCCAGCTGTTCCTCACAGAGCAAGGTTATCACTACAACATCGAAGAGCGGGCCGCGGCAGGGTGATTCGACGCTCGAACATCGCTGACGGACCCCGATACAACCAGCCCCAATGCAGCCAACAGGTAGGATTCCATGACCGCCCAGGGTGTGGATGCACAGGACAAAAAACGCAACGACGGCAACAAGCGATCGCGGAGACGGAGATCAAGGGGGAGTCGCGACGATCGCCGGCGTCAAAACAAGAGCGGCCAGGGCAAGAACGCCGGCGAGGGCCGCCCGCGCCGCCACCGGCGCAGTCGTCGCGGTCCATCGTCGGACAGCTCGGCCGTGGCCCAGGCGGATACCGGACGCAATGTGAAGCGGCATCGCAGCCGTTCTCAGCGCCGCCGAGCGCGCCCCATGGGCGGCATGGCACGCCGACGTCGCCTCTCCCGGGTCGAGATGGAGGAGCTCAGCGCCTACTTCCGCCAGATGCCCGAGCCCCTGGTGGCGGCCTTCTACCGCGGCCTGGGCGGTCAGCCCAACCGTGTGGCCAGCAGGGACCGCATGATCCAGCTGGCCGTACGAGCCATCGCGCAGGGCCCGCGGCTGGGCGCCCTGCTCAAGGCCATGCACGATCGCGAACGCCAGGCCCTGGCCATCCTGATCCAGTGCGGCGGGCTGGTGCAGGCGGCGGAGTTCCACCGGGAGCTCTTCCTCTCTCTGGGCGGACACGAGAACGAGTGGCGCCGGGTCATGCAGCGCCTGGGCGAGAAAGGCCTGGTCTTCGCCTCGGACACGCGCGAGGACGACTTTTTCTACCTGGTCCCCAACCCCATGGTGGACCACCTGGTGCACCACCTCAAAGACGACATGGCGCTGCCCACCTTCCGCCATGAAGACGCCCGCGTGGTGGACGAGCGGCCCTTCTGCCCGCCCCTCGATTTCTCCATCTCGACCCTGGCCACATATATGGACCAGCGGCCGCCACGCCTCACACAGCGGCAGGAGATCTACAAGGTCCACAAAGAGGAGATGGATGTCTTCTTCTCGCAGGTCTGGGCCCCCGACTCCGAGCTCTTCGGCTTCCACATCGACTTTTTGATGATGCACGGCATGGTGGAGCTGCGTGGCGACCGCATCGCCGTCAACCGTGAGGTGGTCGAGGAGTGGCTCAGCCTGGACCCCGAAGACCAGCGCGAGCTGATCTTCCAGTCTCTGGAGCGGCGCTTCCCCCACGCCGAGTGGGTGCTCTGGGCGGTGGCCGAGGGCGAAGGCGCCTGGATACCCGACAAGCCGCTGCAGGCCCTGTACCGCCGCTGGAGACGGGGCGAGGACTGGCGGCAGCGCTTCCAGGAGGGCCTCTACCACTCCACGCGCACCCACGAGCGCGAGAGCTTCAGCTTCGCCCCCCTGGTGAATTCCGGCATGCTGGAGCTGGGCACCTGGGGTCGAGAGAAGTTCTACCGTCTCTCTCCGCGCTCCCAGCACCTGCTCTTCCCGCCCTCGGACGAGGGTTTCAAGAAGTTCTACCTGACGCCGAGCTTCGAGGTCATGGCGCCCGCGGGCCTGGCCCCCATCCTGCTCACCCGCGTCGGAGAGCTGGCCGAGCTCACCGGCTGCGACCGCGCCAACACCTACAAGATCACCGAGGTCACCATCGAAGAGGCGCTGCGCCGCGGCTGGCGCCGCGACGACGTGCTCGACTTCCTTCGCGACAACAGCCAAATCGGCCTACCCGAGAACGTGGAGCAGACCCTGCGCGGCTGGATGGGCCACTACGGCGACGTGGAGTTCCACGACGTGGTGCTGCTCACCGTGCACCGCTCCGCCATCCGCAAGCTCGAGACCCACAAGAAGCTCAAGGGCTACCTGTTGCACCGTTTCGTGCCCGGCATGTACGCCGTGGATCCGGCACGCCTGGAAGAAATCCGCGAGACGCTCCGCGGAGTCGGATTCCAACCCAATCAAGAGCTGCGGCGCTACCCCACCACCTCCGACGCCAGCAACGCCCGCCAACGCCTGCAAGTAGCTGTCCAGGAAGCCCGCGAAGCGAGCGAGGATCCGCTGGCGCGCGCCCACGCCAACGACACGGCACCCGGCGACCTGCACCCCGTTCCCAACTGCGGCATCCGCGACCGTCGCTCACGCCGCGGGCGCAGCGCGCTGCCGCCCAAGGCCACCCTGCAAGAGGCCGACAACATCGTGAAAGAGGCCATCTCCGCAGGCAAGAACCTCGAGATGGTCTACGTCACCCGCGACGAGCGACGCAACCTGGTGAAGGTGGCGCCCGAGCGGCTGGCCATCAACCGCGAGGGGCTGCCCGTGCTGGTGGCGCGCAATATCGAGAAGGACGAGCGACTGACCTACCGCATGGGTCAGATCGAGCGCATCCGTCTCATCCCGGCTCACCGCTCCTGAGGCCAGGTCCGCCGTCGCGCGCCCACGCGTCCGCTTGAGACGAGGCATTCTTCCCGCGACCAGCCTGACGGTGTTATCATCCATGCCTGGTTGGTCCCGGCGGCATCTCATCCTCACCCTCTCCGGAACTGGCATGGCGAAGGAAGAACAGGCCCCTGAGCGCGACGCTGCGGAGCGGAGCTTCGAGCAGGCGCTGGCTGAGCTGGAACAGCGCGTGCGCAGCCTCGATGCTGGGGAACTGCCCCTCGAAGAGGCCCTGCAGCGCTTCGAGGAAGGCGTAGCCCTGGTCCAGGAATGTCACGAGAAGCTCGATGTCGCCGAGCGCAGGATCGTGGAACTGACGGCCGCTCCGCAAGCTGCGGAACAACCGCCCAGCCACGAAGCGCTGCCGCAGGAATCATAGCGCCGATTTCCGGCGGTCTCCGCCCGGTACGAACAGGAGGCTATCCCATATGTTCGAAGGAGTAGGACGCGGAAGAGGCGTGCGCAAGCAGCGCGAAGCGGGTTCCGTCCTGCTCTCGCTGGCCCTCAACGGCAGCTTCCTGGGCGCCCTCTTCTACACCGGCATGGAGGTGGCCGAAGAAGTCGTGGGCGATGACGGCCCCATCGAGATCAGCTTCTTCGAAGAGGCCATGCCCGAAGAAGAGCCCCCCCTCCCCCCGGCCCCCCCCCCCCCCCCCCCCCCCCCCGCCCGCGGGGGGGGCGCGGGGGGCGGCCCCCCCCCCGCCGCGGTCGAGCCCGACCCGGACGAACCGGAAGAGATCGAGCTCGAGGATGTCAAGGACCTGCGCAACGACCTGGACGAGGCCAAGAAGTACAAGCACGTCTCCGCTGGCGTCGAGGGCGGCGTCGAGGGCGGCGTGGTCGGCGGCGTGGTGGGCGGTGTGCTGGGCGGCGTGCCCGGCGGTCAGCTGGGCGGCCAGCTGCAGCCCATCAAGGCGGTGCACTGGAGCGAGGTCAAGGTCAAGAAGCGCGTCACGCCCAAGATGCCCGACGCCGCCAAGCAGCTCAACATGACCGAAGAGAGCTGCCAGGTGCGCTTCTTCATCGACGAAAAAGGCGTCCCCTACAACATCAAGCTCGAGAAGTGCCCCGCCATCTTCCACGAGTCCGCCCTCGAGGCGGCATGGAAGTGGCGTTTCTACCCCCAGAAGGAAGAACGCAAGAAGGTGAAGGCCCAGTTCGTCCTCAAGATCACCTACAAGCTCACCGGCTGAGTCAGAGGTAGCCTCATGTCATTTACGCCCCAGGAACTTTGGGAATCGATGGGCGCGGTGGCCATCACCGTGATCGTCACCCTCTTCTTGATGTCCATCGCATCCGTCTACGTGGCCATCGAGCGGTCCATCACCTTCATCAAGGCCCGCAGGCAGTCGCGCCTGCTGGCCGAGGCGGTGGCCTCCCCCCTTGGCAGCCAGGACGTGCTGGCCGCGCTGGAGCTCACCAAGCAAGCGGAGTACGGCCATTCCTACCTGGCGCATATGCTGCAGGTGGGGCTGGGGGAGCTGGCCACGCGCTTCGATGGCCTGGGCCGCGATGCCGCCGGTCGCGCCATGCAGCGCGCGGCGCTCCGTGAAGCGCTGGACCTGAAGAAAGGCCTGGCCATCCTGGCGACCGTCGGATCCACGGCTCCTTTCGTCGGGCTGGTGGGCACGGTCTTCGGCATCATCAACGCCTTCGCCGGCATGGCCGAGACGGGCTCCGGCGGCCTGGGCAGCGTCTCGGGCGGTATCGCCGAGGCCCTGGTCACCACGGCCCTGGGCATCGCGGTGGCCATCGTCGGCGTCTGGCTCTTCAACTTCTTCAACTCCTGGATCGACGTCATCGTGAACGACATGACCGTCTCGGTGGAAGAGTTCGCCGACTGGATCGAGAAGACGCTGATCGAGCGGGGCGAAAACCCCGCCAGCAACACCGAGGACGTCCAGACCGAGCAGGCCATCTCCCCCAAGCCGGCTGAGTAGGACTCCTACGACGAGAGGAGGTGGGTCATGGGAGCCAAGGTCGGAGGAACCAAAGGCGGCCCGATGGCCGACATCAACGTCACGCCCTTGGTGGACGTGGTGCTGGTGCTGCTGATCATCTTCATGGTGATCACGCCGATGCTCTCGTCGGGCATCGACGTCAAGCTGCCCGAATCCCGCACAGCCACCGAGACCCAGGACGTGGGCCAGCACCTGGTGCTGGGCATCCGCGTCGACGGCACGCCCTACGTCGACACCGAGCGCTCCACTCTCGAGACCATGGTGGACGACATCAACCGCGAGCTGGCCAAAGATCCCAACAAGAGCCTGCTCGTCAAGGCCCACCAAGACCTTTCCTACGGGGATTTCCGCGCCGTCACCGACGTCCTGGCCAACCAGGGCGTGCCCATGGTGCTGATCGCCTGCGATCAGCCTTCCGAACCGAAAAAAGAGGAGTAGACCATGGGCATCAAGGTCAAAGGCGGCAGCGGACCCGACAGCGAGATCAATGTCACGCCGTTGATCGATGTCGTGCTGGTCATGCTGATCATCTTCATGGTGGCCATCCCCATCAAGATCGACGAAATAGCGGCCAACCTGCCCAAGAAGACCGAGGTGGTCCAGCAGAACGAAATGCCCGAAGACCAGCTGGTGGTCCAGGCCTACTACGACGGCAGCTACGGCCTGAACGCGGTCGAGATGTCCCTGAAGGACATCTACAAGGAGCTCCGCCTGCGGCTGAAGTTCAAGAAGCGCCGCGTGGTCTTCGTGGATGGGCACCCCGAGGTCAAGGTCAAGGCCATCGTCATGGCCATGGACGTAGCCCGCGAGGCCGGCGCCGAGCGCGTGGCCATGGCCCGGCTCAAGCCCGAGGGTCCCAAGCGCTACACGCTCGAAGAGCTGGCGGCCATCGAGGCGGCGGCGGCAGAAGCGGCCGAGGGGGAGCAGCCGGAGTAGGCTCCTTCAGCTGAGTGATGGCCCCTGCCGCAGCCAGCGCTCGTAGTCTTGGTGCAGTGCGTCTGCGATTCCGCGCAGCTGTGGGCGGGTCCAGGACTCGCTGGCCCGCGGCGCGTGGAAATCCACGCGCACCACACCCGGCGTCACGCGCCAGCTGTCCGCGGGCAGGCGCTGGTGCATGCCGTGGAAGACCACGGGCAAGACTGGCGCGCCGGTGTCCAGCGCCATGTGGAAGGCGCCCAGCTTGAAGGGCTGCAACTTCCCGTCACGGGAGCGTGTGCCCTCCGGCGCCAGCCAGGCGCTGAGCCGCCGGCGCCGCATATCGCGCCCCAGCGCCGCGATGCTGGCGTGCGCTTTCCTGGCATGGCCCCGGTCGATGAAGTGCCCCCCCATCAGCCACCAGGCCTGCCCCAGCACCGGGATCCAGGCGAAGCTGCGCTTGCCCAGGAAGGTGACGTGGGGGATGCTCATGGCCATGACAGCGGGCGCTTCGAGGAAAGAGCTGTGGTTGAAGAGGATGATCCGGGCGGCAGGCCTGGCCACCTGCTCCCAGCCGCGCACATCCAGCTTCAGGCCAGCGACCCACAGAATAGGCTTGCCCCACAAGGGGCCGAAGAAATGCAGCAGCTGCTGGCGCAGCAGGCCCAGGCTCAGCAAGCTGACCAGGGCCCCAGGCAGCAGCACGGCCACGGTCCACAGCACTGTGAAGATCCAGAAGGCGATGGAACGCAGCGCGCCCATTGCCTTGGATCAAGCCCCGCTGATCTGCACGTCCTGGAACACCAGCGCCGGTGCCAGCAGCGAGGAGTACTTCCAGGGCTCGTCGCCCAGGGCCACCAGGTTGCCGAAGAGCTCCACCAGGTTGCCGGTGGCGTTCATCTCGCCCACCGGCGCCCCCGGCTTGCCGCCTTCGATCAGGTGCCCCTCCAGACCCAGGGAGAAATCCCCGGTGGTGCCATCGGCATTGCCGCCCAGCCAGCCCGTGACGTAGATGCCGCCATCGGCGTCGGCCAGCAGCTGCTCCAGCGTGCGATCCCCCAATGCGACCACCTGGTTGGAGGATCCGCCTGTAGTGGGCGCCATGTCGGCCTTGCGCCCGTAGTAGGTGTCCACGTAGACGTTGCGAGCCACGCCGGCCTCGACGATGGGGAAGGCACGAGCGGCGATGCCCTCCGAGTCGAACAGGCGGGAGCCGAAGCCCCGCGGCAGCAGGGGATCGTCCACGATGCTCAGCTTCTCGCTGGCGACGCGTTGGCCCAGCAGCGGGCCCCAGAAGGAGCGGCCCTGCTGGATGGCCTCGGCGCGCGCCGGCCGCAGGAACCTGCGCAGCAGGCTGCCCGCGGCGCGCGGATCGACCACCACCGTCTTGCGCCCCGTGGGGCCCTTGACGGCGCCCAGGCGCAGCAGCGCGTAGCGCAGGGCCTCGCCGCCCAGGGCTGCCGGATCGGGCAGACTGTCCAGATGGCGGGCGCCCATGTACTGGTAGCCCACCGGGCGACGGTCACCTTCGTCCTGCACGGTGGTCTGGGAGACGAACCAGATGCTGGTGCTCTCGTAGGCCCCGGAGAAGCCATTGCTGCTGACCATGGCGCTCTGGTAGTGGCTGTCCTCGACCGTGCTGGATGCCGAGATGACCCGCTCGTCGGCGCGGGCCCCCTCGTCCATGGCCACGCACCACTGCTCGCGCTGCTGCTGGCTGATGGAAGCGAGCCCCCCGTCCACCAGCTCCAGGTCCGCATCGGAGCGCCCCTCGAAGAGGGCCGGATCGGGGATCTTGCGATGCGGGTCCGCCTGCAGCGCGCCGGTCAGGGCCACCGCCTCTTGCAAGAAGGACTGCAGGCGCTCGGGGCGCAGGTCGGTGGTGGTGTGCGTGGAGTAGCGCTCCTCGGCGTAGATCTCCACCGTCAGGGAGCGCGTGGTGCTCTCCTGCACCTTCTCCAGCTTCCCGTCGCGGGTGGTGAACTCCACTGAACGCTCACGGCGCGCCTTGACCCAGGCGTCGCTGGCGCCCGCCGCTTTGCAGAGCTCGGCGGCCTGCTCGGCGCGTTGCTGCAACTCGTCAAGCATCTTCGCCTCCTACCGTGATGCTGGAGACCAGCGTGGTGGGCAGCCCCTGAGAGACGGGCACGCCCTGGCCCGCCTTGCCGCAGGTCCAGCCGCCCGTGTCCAGCTTCATGTCGTTGGCCACCATGGTGATCTTGCGCAGCACGTCCGGCCCGTTGCCGATGATGTTGGCGTCCTTGACGGGTGCCGTCACCTTGCCGTCCTCGATGAGCCAGCCGTTCTTGACGTAGAAGGTGAAGTCGCCGGCGCCTATCTTGACCTGGCCGTTCGTGAAGCTCTCGGCGATGATGCCGTTCTTCACCGAGGCCACGATCTCTTCCGCGCTGTGGGGGCCGTTCTCCATGAAGGTGCAGCGCATGCGCGGCACAGGGGAATGCTTGTAGGACTCCCGCCGGCCGTTGCCGGTGGGGGCTACCCCGTAGTGCCGGGCGCTGATGCCGTCGTGCAGGTAGCTCTTGAGCACGCCCTTTTCGACCAGCACGGTGCGCTGCCCCTCAATCCCTTCGTCGTCCACGTTCAGCGCGCCGCGCTCGTTTGGCTCGATGCCCGAGTCCACGATGGTGACGTGCTCGGACGAGACCTCGCGGCCCATCATGTCGGCGAAGATGCTGATGCCCTTGCGGTTGAAGTCGGCCTCCATGCCATGACCGATGGCCTCGTGCAGCAGGATCCCGCTGGCGCCAGCGGCCAGCACCACGGGCATCTCGCCTGGTGGCGGCCGGCGCGCGTCGAAGAGCACCATGGTACGGTCCGTGGCCTGCTTGACCAGGAACTTCACCTGCTCGTCGTCGTAGTGCTCGAAGCCACGGCGCCCGGCCAGGTTGGCTCCGTTGGCCTGCACCTCGTCGCCCTTGCGGGCGGTCAGGTTGCACCAGACGCGCGTCATGGGCCGCATGTCTGTGTGGATCGCGCCCTGCATGTCCGCGATCAGCACGTGCTCTTCGTTGTCGGACCAGTCCACACGCACCTTTTCGATGGCCGGATCCGCTGCGGCGGCCTGTTGGGCGATGCTGGTCACCAGGGGCAGCTTGCTGGCCACCCCTACCTCGGCCAGCGGGCGGGCCAGGGTGTACAGCCCCTGGTGCTCGGGGTAGGCGAAGACCTCCACCGGCGCGGCGCCGCCGCCGTGGGCGATGGAGCTGGCCGTGCGGGCCGCCTCGAGCATGGAGTCCAGCGTCAGGTCCTCGGTGAAGGCGTAGCCCGTCTGGTCACCCACGACGCAACGCAGCCCCACCCCCAGCTCGATGTACGAGTTGGCCTCGGAGATGATGCCGTCTTCGAAGCGGATGCTGTTGTAGCGCGCGTGCTGGAAGTAGAGCTCGGCCGCGTCGGCTCCCTTGGCGGTGAGCTCTGCCAGCACGCGCGAGATCAGGGCCTCGTCGATGGAGAACCACTCCAGGAAGGGATTGGACGGCGTGACCGGCGGGGCAGTGGCCGCCGGCTGGGCGCAGCCCGCCAGAAAGCGGGGAACGACCAGGGTGCATACCCCCGCAGCGCTCGCCCCCAGAAAGTCTCGTCGCGTCGTCTCAATGGCCATGGGCACTCCTCCGACGAATGGAGAAGCAACATAGCACGGCCCCGCCAAGCGAAGGCGCGCCCGCGGAGGCGGATGGCCGATCCGGTGCGTAGGCCTACTCGCCCAGGTTCTGCGCCGCCCGCTGCCGCTTGATCTCGGACTCCACCCCGCGCAGCACCGTCTTGCGGTTCTTGTGCGCCTCTTCGTAGCGCGACACCTTGGCCAGATCGACGTGCTGCATGCCCCGCAAGGCCGCGCAGATGCGCTTGACGTTCAAGGCGTCGTAGTCGTCGATGGGCGGCTGGGTGATGCTCTGCAGGCGTTCCTGCACCTTCTTCTCGGCGCTGGGCGCCACGCGCCCCATGCCCGGCAGGTCGGCCGCTTTCTCCAGCAGATCCTCGGCGGCTTCCAGGGCACGGCGCTCGAGATCCCAGGCCCGCTCCTCGCTCTCGTCTCGCAGGTTGCTGAGCCGGCCACGCACGCGTCGGCCCACCTCTTGCCGGCGGGCCGTGATCCTCTCGGGCGCTTCTCGTATTCTATCCGGGACTTCCTTGAGGCGCTCCGGAACCTCTTTCAGGCGCTCGGGCACCTCTTTCAGGCGCTCGGGCACCTCTTTCAGACGCTCGGGTACGGCGCGCAGATCCTTGACGATGTCGGCCACCATGGGACCTCCGGAAAATGAATGACGGTTGATAAAAAGAGGGGCTCACTGAATGGCGATTCAGTTCATCTCACGGATAGGCACCGGTGGCCTGAATGTCAAGGATAATGTCCGTCTTCGCTCTGTCGTCTGAAAAGCTGCGCCCAGGGGGGATGACAGGACGGACGAAAGCCAGCATGATGCAGTATTCGCCACTTCGCCACGGAGGCCCCCATGTCACGCCACTTCTTCCTCTTGCTGCCCCTGGCGCTCTGCGCCTGCAACGACAAGGGCGACAGCGCCCAACCCGACGACAGCGACGTCGATCCCATCGACAGCGGCCTCGACACGTACGACAGCGGCCAGGACGGGCCCCCGCGCTTCACCATCCTGCACACCAACGACCTGCACAGCCACGTGCTGGGCTCAGGCCCAAACGCCGAGTACACCACCGACGTCACGGGCGACGACAGCATCATCGGCGGCATGGCCCGCATCAAGACGCTGGCGGACGAGGTGCGGGGCGCCAGCTACGACCAGGTGCTGCTCCTCGACGGCGGCGACTGGATGGCCGGCACCTTGTTCCACCTGCTGGGTACCAGCCAGGCCGCCGAGCTGCAGCTCTTCCAGCTGCTGGGCTACGACGCCATCACCATCGGCAACCACGAATACGACTGGGGACCGGGGCTGCTGGGAGAGATGATCAGCACCGCCGACAGCCTGGGCGTGACCGTGCCCATCGTGGCCTCCAACATCGTGCCGGATGACAGCGACGAGGCGGACGATGCGCTGGCGGCCCACATCGACAGCGGTCGCATCGAGAGCACACGCCTGCTCACCCTGGACAACGGCCTGGTCGTCGGGCTCTTCGGACTGCTGGGCGAAGAGGCCGCCAGCGTCGCCCCAAACGCCGTGCCCACCAGCTTCGAGCTCGAGGCCGAGGCTGCCGCCCTGGCGGTGGAGGAGCTGCAGACCCAGGGCGCGGACGTGGTGATCCTGCTCTCGCACTCTGGCGTCACCGACGATCCCGAGTCCTCACCCGACGAGCTGTTGGCCGCCGAGGTGCCGGGCATCGACGTGATCGTGGGGGGGCACAGCCACACACCCATGGCCGACCCCATCATCGTGGGCGACACCGTCATCGTGCAGGCCGGCTGCAACAGCGCCTACCTGGGTCAGCTCGACCTGTCCTGGGACGGCGAGCGCGTGGCTGTAGACAGCTACCAGCTGCACCCCATCGACGACGACATCCTGGGCGACGAAGAGGTGGTGGCGCTCACCGACGAGCTGATCTCCACCCTGGACAGCGACGACCTGGCCGAGCTGGAGCATGGCTTCTACGACGCCATCCTGCACGTGGAGCAGGACGTGGCCGCCACGGGCTGCGTCGAGACGGGGCTGGGCCACCTGGTGACCGACGGCTTCCTCTACGCCATGAACGCCACCGAGCCTGAGCAACCCATCGACTTCGCCTTCGAGAGCCACGGCGTCATTCGGGACGGGCTCAACGCCGGTAGCGCCGGCGTCCAGGTCTTCAGCGACGTCTTCCGCGTGCTGCCCCTCGGTGAGGGCAACGACGACGTGCCCGGCTACGCCCTGGTGGATTTCTGGGTCACCGCGGCGGAGCTGGAGGGAGTCTGCGAGGTGACGGCCTCCATCTCTCCCCTGTTCGGCTGCAACTACTTCATCGAGGTCTCGGGCCTGCGCTGCAACGTGGACAGTGTGGCCGTGCCCTTCACCAGGGTGGAGTCGGTGGAGATCTGGAACGGCAAGGCCTACGAGGAGCTGGACACCTCCTCCTCCAACGAGACGCTCTACCATGTCGCCGTGGACAGCTACGTGGCCAGCCTGATGGGTGTGCTGGAGTCGCTCACCAGCGGATTGATCGAGGTCACGCCCAAGGACGCCGCTGGCGATGCCCTGAAGGACGTGGACGACATGATCTTCGACGCGGACGAGAGCAGCGAGGAGGTCGACGAGCTCAAGCTCTGGCAGGCCCTGACCAGCTACGCCGCGAGCTTCGAAGACGGCGACGGCGACGGCGTGCCCGAGCTGCCCGAGCAGTACTGGGATCCCGAGCCGCGCATCGTGGGCTACGAGTAGAACGACAAAGGCCGGGCATCCGCGGATGCCCGGCCTGAAACGCTCTCGAGAGCAGCTGTGGCTACTCGCCGACCAGCGGCACGATCATGATCGAGCCGGGGGAGGAGCCAGCCATGGCCTCGGGGAAGGTCAGGCCAGCGTAGTCCGCGGAGTAGGTGCTGATGCCAGCGGCGGGGATGATCCAGAAGGCGCCCGCGAGCGCGCTAGTGGAGGTATTCAGGGCCGCGCCCGTGGAGAACAGGCCATCGCTGTCGTCGGCGTCCTGGTAGTAGACCGTGTCGGCGCCGGTGATCGTGGCGCCATCCAGCGGTGTGAAGCTGGAGTCGAGGACCATGCCGGCCAGCGCGCCATCGGTGGTGATGTCGCTGGCGTAGCCGACAGCCTGCAGGCTGAGGTCGATGCCGTCGCGGTACATGGCGTTGACCACGAAGGCCGTCTTGCCGGTCAGCACGTCGCCGTCGTTCAGGCCGGTGTAGTCGGCCGTGTCCACCGGCGTGGCCGAAGTCATGACCGTGCTGCCGGAGAGCTTGCAGTCGTAGACCGACATCAGGATGCCGAAGACGGGTTTGTCCACGATGCCGGGCAGCACGAAGGCGCCCGTAGCGTCGGTGGTGGTCTCCACCATGGTCTCGACTTTGCCACCGGTGACCGCACCGTCGGGGTTCAGAGCGGCGACGCAGATGCCCTCGCCCAGGGGGGCCTGCATCATCATGTCGAGCGTGGTGCCCTCGATGGTGAAGCCCAGGTCGGCGTCGGTGTCGGTGTCGGTGTCGGCATCGGCATCCGTGTCGGTGTCGGTGTCGGTGTCGGGGTCGGTGTCGGTGTCGGCCTCGGTGCTCGGCCCGGTGTCGTCCTTGTCATCGCAGGCGACCAGGGCCAGGGGCAATGCCAGGGCCAGCATGAGGGTGATGTAGCGGGTCATTGTTGTCTCCTCCTGTGGTAAGCCTGGCGTGAGCTCACTGCGCGACCAGGCGGATGAAAACGGCGTACTCGGAGATGCTCCCGTAGAGCTTGGGCTCCCAGGTATGCGAGCCGTCGTCTTCGATGGTGTAGGTGGTGATGTCGGCGCTCGGGATCATGAACATGCCATCCGCCGCAGCGATGGTGGACGTGTTGGCGGTGGCACCGGCGCCGAAGCTGCCGTCTTTGGGATCGGTGTCCCAGTAGAAGCTGTCGTTGGACGAAGCGGTGATGGTGGCGCCATCCACGGGTTCCTCGGAGGCGTCTTGGATGAAGCCGGCCATGAAGCCGTCCAGCTCCATGCCCTCTTCAGGTGCGTAGCCCACCAGGGCCAGATCCTCTTCCAGGGTGACGACGTGCTCGGCCGAGACCGACAGGGCGTCGATGTCCAGGATGGCGCCGCCGTCGTCCAGGTCCTCGTAGAGCTCGGGGCCCAGGCCGGTAGCGGTGAGCATCACCGAGGAATCGCCGCCGTACTCGCAGTCCAGCTTGCCGCCGTCGTCCACCGTCACGAAGATCCCCAGGGTGGGCTTGGCCTCGATGCCCTGCAGCACGAAGCTGCCGTCGGCGCAGACGAAGGAGCTGGCCACCACGTCTGGTTCCTGGCCCGCCAGGGCCAAGGTGGGGTCCACAGCGAAGATGCACAAGCCTTCTTCGCCTGCGGATTCGTCGTAGGCCAGCAGCTCACCGGTGGCCAGATCGGCCACCGTGCCCTCGATGCGATAGCCCACATCGAAGCCGGACTCGTCGCCGCATTCCACGACCTCGGGGGGGGCGGTGTCAGCATTGCCACCTTCGTATTCGATGTTTCGGCCGATACAACCCTGCATCATGAAGCCGGTGGCGCTGGCGAAAAAGGCGATAGCAATCCCAGGACGCATCACATCTCCTGCTGTCGACGGTGTCTTATAGCACTCCAGGAGGGCATGCGGTCCAGAAATTCACACCAAGGCTGGAAATCGGCCCTTGCGCTCCCTCAAGGGCGAGCCTGTGGGTTATCAGAAGGGTTCTGGCGTTTTCCGGAGGCCCCATGCTGCCCGTCGCTCTCGTCGCCCTGCTCGCATCGTCCACGGCCCAGGCCGGCTCCATCACAGCCCCGGGCGTCACCGCCGGCCCCGACTCGGGCGCAGCCACACCCGACGCCGCCGCCATCTTCTACAACCCGGCGGCCATCGCGGCCGTGCCGGGCTTCACTGCCATGGTGGACCTGCAGTACGCCTTCGTGCGCATCGACGCCGAGGCCTCGCGCAACGACGGCACGGACCCCAACACAGGCGAACCCTACAACACCGCCACGGCCAGGGTGCAGGTGCCTGTGGGCTTGGTGGGCCTGACCTGGCAGGTGATCCCCGATCGGCTCACCCTGGGCTTCGCAGCCACCGATCCCTTCGTGGGCGGCGGTGACTACACCAGCACGGAGACGGGCGAGGTGCCGCCCTACACCGGGCACCAGCGCTACCACGGCATCAACACCAAGATCATCACCGCCGCCTTCATTCCGGCGGTGGGCGTGACCCTCTTCGACGGCTTCCACATCGGCGGCGGCGCCGCCTACGTGCTCGACATCATCAAGGTCTACCAAGCCAGCGACCCGCTGGGCACCGAGGGCGTGCCCCTGGACGAGGTGGGCACCATCCCCAGCAACCCCTACGGGCTCGACACCTACCTGGAAGGCAACGCCAAGGGGCACCACTGGAGCTGGAACGCTGGCATCTTCTTCGACCGCATCCCCCAGTTCCAGGTGGGCCTGTCCTACTGGTCCGGCGGCACCTTCCAGACCTCGGGTGACGGCTCCGTGGATGTGCCCGAGCTGCTGACCATCGAGGGCGACGGCCGTGTGCTGGTGCCAGCCCTGGTGGAGGTCTCCATGCCTCTGCCTCCCATCGCGCGCCTGTACATCGCCTCGCAGGTCAACGAGCGCTGGAAGCTGGGCCTGGGTGCCGACTACCAGATGTGGAACTTCTGCTGCGGCACGGAAGACGGCGACATCGACATCACGGTCGCCAACGAGAACGGCGACGCCATCGGGCAGGACGACGGCGTGGCCATCGAGATCGATACCCAGCAGTACAGCCCGCGCCGCCTGTGGAACTCCTTCAACGGCGTGGCCACTGTGGGCTTCCAGGCCACCGACAAGTTCTGGCTGGGCGGGCGCCTGGGCGGCAACCAGTACGCCGTGCCCGACTACGCGGTCAGCGCCACCAACCTGGACTTCGCCAACGTGGGCGTCATGCTGGCCGGCCGCTACAGGATCGGCAAGACCACCCTGGGCCTGGCCTACAGCAAGTTCTTCCTGTTCACCCGCGAGATCACCGACTCCGCGTGGAACCTGGGTGACGGCAACGAGCGCTTCACCCCGGACACGCCCTACAAGGCCAGCGGCAACGGCACCTACTCGGGGGCGGTGGACGCGGTGGGGGTGCGGTTCGGGTTGGATATCTAGCTCGGTCCGGGAAGCCGCAGACCCGAGACGACAGGGCGCCGGAGCAGCTCACCGGAGAGGCCCTCGATCCGGCCTGCGACTGGTACGCCGTCGGGGTGATGCTCTACGAGGCGCTGACGGGCCAGGTGCCCTTCAGGGGCTCCCTCCTTCAAGGCCTTGGATGGGCTGGTGGACCGACTCGCCGATTGGCTGGCCAGCCAGCCGCCCGAGGTGGTATCCGAGCTCGTACCCCGGCGCATACGGGCAGCCTCCAGGTTGTTCCCAGTGCTCGAACAAGTGGGGCCCATTCGGGCGGCCGTCCAGGACATTGGGCCGGCAGAACCTCGCGCCCTGCGCAGGCGGGCGCTGTCCGCGCTGCGCACGCTGCTGATCCGCCTGGCCCAACGGCAGCTGCTGGCGCTGCACGTGGACGACCTGCAGTGGGGGGACGCAGACAGCGGCTGTTTCTTGCGAGACCTGCTGTCAGGCCCCTCAGTGCCGCCTCTCCTCCTGCTCGTCAGCTATCGGAGCGGTGCCGAGGGCAACGCTCTGGGGCCGCTGCTCGAGCTCGAACGGCCCGCCAGCCCTCTGCAAGTCCAGCGGCTGCTCCTCGATCCGCTGGATGACCGTTCCGCCGTCGAGCTCGCCGCAGGCCTGCTCGGCAGGCCGAGCTCGGAGCCCGGACCCCTGGCACGCTGGATCGCACAGGAATCCTCCGGCGTGCCGCGCTTCGCACGGGAGCTGGCGGCGTATGCCACCGAGCGCGGGGACGACGCGGACGCCATGGCAGCTTCTCCCCCCACCTTGGAGGCGCTGCTGCAACGCCGCTGCGACCGGCTCTCACCCCGGGCCAGGATCCTGCTCGAACACCTGGCCATCGCCGGCTATCCCTTGCGGTGGAGCCTGCTTCAGCGGGTGGTGGGCGGGGTGCCCTGGCTGGACCTGGCGCGGCTGCGGACAGAAGGCCTGATGCAGACCAGGGAAGAAGAAGATGGCGAGCTGATCCTGGAGTGCAGCCAGGATCGCGTGCGCCGTCTCCTGGTGCGGAGCATGTCCGATGCGGCGCGCCGCGACCTGCACCGCTCCCTGCTCGAGGCTTTGTTCGTGGAGAGCGAGACCGAGCCGGACCACCTTCTGCAGCACGTCCTGGGAGCGGGGGTCGAATCCCGCGCAGACGCCGTGCTGCGCGCCGCAGCCGACCGCGCCACCTCGCAGCTGGCCTTCGAGCGCGCCGCCCGGCTCTTCCAGCTGGCCGCGCAGCGGCTGGAGCCTGGCACTGCGGACTGGTCCGAGCTGCAGGAGCGGCAGGCACAGGCGCTGCAGAACGCGGGGCACGGATCCGCCGCGGCCGAGGCCTACCTGCGGGCGACCCAGGGGCGCAACGATGTCACGGCCGTGGTGCTGCGCGGACGCGCTGCCCACCAGTGCATGCGCTGTGGCCACCTGGACCGCGGCCACCAGGTGATCGGCGAGCTCTTGGCCGAGCTCGGCATCCGCGCGCCCCGCTCCGGCCGTCTGGCCCTGTTGGCCCTTGCCTGGCAGCGTCTCCGCCTGTGGCTGCGCGGGCTGAGCTTCCAGGAGCGCGACCCAGCCGAGATCCCGCAGGTTCAGCTGGCGGAGCTCGACGCTCTATGGACCGTGGGCATGGGCCTGTCCATGGCGGATCCGGTGCGGGCCGCGGTCTTCCAGTCCCGCTTCCTGCGAGCGGCGCTGGACACCGGTGATCCGACGCGCATCGCCAGGGCCCTGGCCACCGAGGCCGGCTTCATCTCCACGGGAGGCAGTGCCCGTCGCGGCCAGGTGGCGGTGCTGCTGGACCGCGCCCAGCAGCTGGCCGAACGCACCCACGATTCCCACGCACTGGGCACCGTGGGCATGATCAGAGCGGTGGCGGCCTTCCAGGTGGGCTCGTGGAGAGAATGCCAGCTCGAAGCCGACCGCGCAGAGTCCCTGCTCAGCCGGAACAACCCGGGCGGCAACTGGGAGCTGCAGACCGCCATTATCTACCGCATCGCGGCGCTGGCCCACCAAGGCCACCTGCGCCAGGTCCGAGTACTCTACGATGAGAGCGTTCAGGACGCTCGCGAGCGGGGTGACCGGCACGTGGAGGTGCTGCTGCGCCTGGGCCTGCCCATCCCCATGGCCCTGCTGGACGACTATCCCGACGCGGCAGAGGCGGACATCGAAGACGCCCTGGCGCTCTGGGACCGGCCCGAGTTCGACCTGCGCAGGGGCTACGCCGTGTTGCATCGCTGCCGCGTGCTGCTCTACCGTGGACAGGCCGAAGAGGCGTGGCAGGCGCTCGAACGAGCCCGGCGACCCATGAAGAGGAGCTTGGGCTTCCGCGTTCAGCTGGTGCGGATCCTCTTCCACGAGCTACGGGGGCGCCTGGCCCTGGCGCAACACGGCGGCGCACGGCGCACAGCCATGCTGGCGGCCCTGAAAAGGGACATCCGGCTGCTGCTGCGCGAGGCTGTCCCCTGGGCCAAGGCCCTGGCCCACCTGCTGGAGGCGCAGTTGATCCGACTTCGGGGCGACGAGGACGTGGCGATCCGGCGCTTGCGAGAAGTCAGCGCCGAGCTCGAGGCCCTGGGCATGCAGCTGCACGCCAACGTGGCCCAGCTGGGCCTGGAGCTGGCGGACGCGCAACGCACGCGGACCGAGATCTCCTCGACGGAACCCGACCTCCTACGCAACCTGTTGCGGGCCGAGGGCATCGCCAAGCCAGACCGCATCGCCAAGCTGGTGGCGCCAGGGTTGCCCCTGCCGTGACCCATGCGATCCCGCCCGGCCCGAGTTTGCTCACAAGCACGCCCAGGGGCCTGGTGTTGGATGCGCAGGCGGTCCAGGAACCTGTCCTGGGCAAGCACCTCATTCGCTGCGCGGCATACACCCGGCAGGCCTGATCGCGCTGTCGCATATCGGGGCCGGAAGGGTGGGTGGTCATATGGCCAGCCTGCCAGGCTGCGCAGCTTTCAAGCGAATTCTGCGCTGCCGGCCCATCTCGGCACGCCCCTTGCATACCGTTGTGCCGTCGAAGCCGGAATCCAGGAGCCCACCATGACCCGCCTCCTCGCCCTCGCCCTGCTCCCCCTCGCCGCTGCCTGCGCCGAGCTCGAACCCACCATCACCATCGCCGAGCTGGTGGCCGATCCCCTGGCCTACGACGGCCAGGTCCACGCGGTCGGCGGCCAGTATTCCAACATCGACGTGGCCATGCTGGACTGCGAGCCCACGGGGACGGGCGACGATCCGGTCGTAGAGGAGGGCTCCTACACGGTCTGGCCCTCCACCTGGGGCCTGCAGGACGGCAACGACGTGCTGGGCGTCGAAGTGATCGACAGCAGCGGCGCCCAGACCTCGACGCGCCCGGACTACGCCGATGCCGAAGAGCTGGTGCTGGAGGGGACCCTGCGCTACGGCCTGGTCACTGATGACTGCGACCTGGACACGCAGCGCCACAGCCTCTACCTGGAGGTGGCCATCGAAGACGTGGCCATCGAGGAAAAGGGGGAGCCGGATCCGCCGCAGGATGGGTGAGCGAGGGCAGCCAAGCGGGCGAGGGCGGATGAGCTTCCCCCCCCCATACCCCTCATTTCGCATCGCTCCGCCGACCCATATGGGCCTATTCGCATCAAGCGCGGGCCCGCGCCGTGGCGAACTCCACGAAAAGGAAGCTTCTGCCGTCAACAGGCTTGGGAGAGAGCGCTACACTCGGTGATTCGCCGCTCAACAGGGCTCGTTTGATGCGAATACTGGGCTGTGGGTCGCCCATCTGATGCGAAAACGGGGGTAAGGGTCTCGCGCTGAGGCATCGGCTCCGCCGGCCCCAAGGAACCTATGGAGTGTACCAATCCGGCAGCCGCCGCCCTTTCGGCTGCATGCCGTGTGCCCTGTTGTTGGGCGCGCCGGTAGGGTTCTGATCGCGATCCAGCTCGCCCACCAGGTCGCGGCCCCTGATGTCGGAGTCCGGGTCCGCGTAGATGCTGCCCACGGCCGAGCGGTAGCCGCAGCCCTGGGTCTGGTTGCCCTCCACCAGCGCATTCACGCCCCAGATGGCGATACCCATGCGCGCGGCGTTGCTGATGCTGTTGTCGCGCAGCGTGGTGCTGTAGACGCCGCGGCGCGGGAAGGGCCGGAAGGCCTGGCGAACCATGATGCCCTCGCCCGTGCCAACGGGCGACTGGCCCACGGACTCGACGGTGCAACGCTCGACGCGCGAGCGGACCACGTCCAGCAGGTAGATGCCGGCACCATACGTGCCCCGGATCGTGCAGTCCAGCACCTCGCCGTAGCGCATATTGCGCAACAGTACGCCGTAGCCGCTGGAGCCATAGGCGCCGACATCCACGTTGGAGACCTCCAGGCCCGTGGCGTACAGGGCGCCGTGCTGCGAGATGACGCCGAAGGCGTGGACCGCATCGACGGCCACGTCCTCCATGGTGACCACGGCGCCCCAGTTGGCGATGCCCCAGCCCCTGGCGTCCCAACCGTTGCTGGCGGACACAGTATCGTGCAGGTAGACTTCCTCGAGGCGCACCGTGGTGGTCAGGCCCACGATGGAGATGCCCCGCCGCTTCCCTCCATCGACCTCCACGTTCTCGATGGAGGCGTTCGCCCCGTCG
Source organism: uncultured Enterobacterales bacterium (assembly GCA_964454135.1). GTDB lineage: Bacteria > Myxococcota_A > UBA796 > UBA796 > JAFGLY01 > CAYVQL01. The sequence goes on from CAYVQL010000025.1 coordinate 49,217, forward strand.
CGCACCGCCAGACCGGTCGAGCTGGCGGTCTTGATGCTGAGATCCCGCACGGTGATGAAGGAAGGACCGGCGATGGCAAGGGACGGCGTTCGCGCGCGGCCGCCGCAGAGGACGGTCTCGCCACGGCCGCAGCCCGAAAGGACCAGGCTGCGCGACACGCTGTCGTCACCCTGCTTGAGCTGGACGCTCTGCGTGTAGTCGCCAGGCCAGAGCGCGATCTTCACCTCCTGCTCGCCCTGGCTGGCCATCAGCGCGGTGCGGATGCTGCCATAGGGCGCCTCGGCCGAGCCATCGCCCTCCCCTTTGTCCGGCGCGACGTGCAGCAAGCCATCGGGGCTGGTCCAGCCAGACCAGCTGCCATCGCTGCAGGGGCCGCCCCAGGATGGCCCGGTGTCCACGAGGCCGCCTTCCTCGGAGGGGCTGTCTTTCTCGTGCTCGCTGTCACAGGATCCGCCGCTATCGGGCTGATCGCTGTCGCTGGAGGTCTCGTCCTCCAGGCCCGTGTCATCCCGCATCCCCTGGTCCCCGCTCCCTTGGGGAGAGAAGCGTATGCAGGAACCACAGGCGACCAACATGAGCAGGATGGTCCCGGCACTCTCAATTGGTCCCATGGCATTCCCCTCGGTGGATCCTATCATACCAGCAATCCCGCTCTTTGCTCCCCCGAATTCGACCGCCAGCGTGTATCCTGACCCCCGCGATGTCTCTCAAGCTGCCAGCTCTCCTCCTCGCCTGCAGTGGTGGGATTCTGCTCTCGCCGACCGAGGAGGGGGCGCAGGACTCTGCATCTTCGGCCGATTCCGACCGTCCAGGCGACAGCGCCGCCCCCCAGTCCATCCCCGACGCCCCGGATCCCAGCGAGGAGATCTTCGACGTCGGCCAGGTGCGCGACGTCGAGCTGACCATGGCCCCTGAGGACTGGGCCGACATCCGCGACGATCCCTGGGCCAAGAACTGGCACGAGGCGGAGTTCCGCTGGGACGACGAGAGTGTGACGGGCGCGGCCGTACGGGCCTTTGGGCATGGCAGCCTGACCACGGGCAAGCCCTCGCTCAAGATCAGCTTCGACCGCCTGACCCCGGGCCAGGAGTGGCGCGGCCTGGACGAGCTGAAGCTGGACAACTCCAGGCAGGACGTGGGCTTCCTGAGCGAGCGCATCGCCACGGCCGTACTGCGGGACGCCGGCCTGCCCGCTGCGCGCACGGGTTGGGCCCAGGTGGCGGTCAACGGAGAAGCCGTGGGCTTCTTCGTGGTGCTGGAGTCCATCGACGACCGCTTTGTTCAGCGCTGGTTCGGCCATGACGACGGACACCTGTACAGCACCAACGAGCACTACTGGGGCCAGGGTCTCAACCCCATCCCCGAGGACCCCCTCACCTGGTACGAGCCCCAGACCTCGGCCGGGGGCGATGCCTGGGACCTGGTGGAGCTCTCGCAGGTGGTGGCCACGGGCAGCGACGAGGAGCTGCTGGCCGCCCTGGACCTGGAGCAGTTCGCCGCCATCTCCATCACGCGCTCGGTCATGGGCTCGCTGGACGCCTTCTCGGCTGATGGCAACAACTTCTACCTCTACGACGATGATGGGCTCTGGAAGCTCATTCCCTGGGACTTCGACGTGGACCTGGGCTACCCCTACTACTTCGAGACCGCCCTGGCCGTGGACCTACGTGCGCCCTGGACCAGCTCCCCCTGGTCCTACAACTGCATGAGCTACGAGGACTACCAAGACCCCGTGCTGCAGCGCGCCCTGGCCCTGGGGTTCGACCCAGACGCCCTGGTGGAGGAGCTGCTGCAGGGCCCGCTGGAGTGGGGATCCATCAGCGCAGCCGTGGCCGAGGCGGCCGATCTGATCGGGCCCTACGTGGAGCAGGACGCCCTGGGATACGGCCCCTACTTCGCCTGCCGGCAGGCCGATCTCCGGCTCTTCCTGCACACGCGGCTCTGCGCTCTGGCGGGCCAGGAGGTGGCTCTCTGCCCCGAGCCAGAGGACGGCGTACTGCGGGCCGCCGATCTCTCACCCAGCGGCAGCGTGGGTTGGGGCAGCCTGCTGACCGACAGCACCAACTGGGGCCCGGGCTTCGTGGTCAACGGCCTGCACCACTGCACGGGGCTGTTCGCCCATGCCCCCAGCTCGGTCAGCCTGCAGGTGCCCGAGGGCTACGGCAGGCTGCGCGGCCTGGTGGGCCTGCAGGACTGGAATCGCAGCACGGTCTGCGACGACGGGGCCACATTCCACGTGCTGCAGGAGGGCGTGGAGCTCTGGAGCAGTGGCAGCGTGAACGGCTACCAGGACGCCGTGGCCTTCGAGGACATCGCCGTGGAGCCAGGCGCGCTCACTCTGGAGGTACGCGAGAACGGGGGGTACAGCTGCGACACAAGCTGCTGGTTGGATCTTGAGCTGACGCCGATCGCGGCGCACTGAAGGCTGCACCATCGCTCCACCCGTGCTGGGCCGCGCTGTTGCAATCCTACGCCGGAGATAGAACATGAAACGCTGCAAGCTCGTTGCGCTCTGGCTGACACTCGGCGGGGGCTGTGTCTGGATCTCGGGCGATGACCACGACCGCCACCTCGAGGAGCTGAGCGCTCCCGAGGCCGACACGGGCGACGGGGGGCAGGACTCGCCACCAGACACGGCCGACACCGGGGAGCAGGGCGACAGCGGCTCTGGCGACAGCGGCCACCCCGACACGGGGGACAGCGCGCAGCCCGACACCGGAGACAGCGCGCAGCCGGACACCGGAGACAGCGGCACGCCCGACGACCCGGACGCCTGGGTGCAGCTGGCCGCCGGCGCCCACCACCGCTGCGGCCGGCGCGCCGACGGACGCGTGGAGTGCTGGGGCTACGACGACGAGCGCATCGTCGTCCCCGATGGGAGCTACATCGACATCAGCGCGGGCGCCTTCCACAGCTGCGGCGTGCTGGAGGGTGGCGCCGTCACCTGCTGGGGAAACCACAACGCCGGTGGTGCCCTCGTACCCCCCAAGGGCATCAGCTTCCAGGACATCGACACCTGCGCCAGCGACAACTGCGGCCTCACCAGCGATGGGAAGGCCGCCTGCTGGACCAACAACGATGGGTATGGCATCACAAACGAGTCCAAGAACGACTTCGTGCAGGTCACGGCAGGTTCATCGGTGGGCTGTGGCCTGGAGGCGGACGGCTGGGTGACCTGCTGGGAGGACTACGCGGCCGGCTGGATCAGCTGGACCGACAAGCAGGGCTCCGGCTGGAGCTCCATCGACGCAGGCACCGCGCTCTGCGTCCACCGCGAGCCCGAGGGCCTGGTCTGCACTGCGCTGGTCACCAAGCACGCACCGATCCCCACCGGCGTGATGCGGCACTTCGACGCCGGCTGCAACGAGTGGCTCTGCGGTATCACGGAAGCCGGCGACCTGACCTGCGGCGGCAAGGACTGGGGCAACGGCGAGCTGAAGCCCCCCACCGACGGCCCCTACACCTGGGTGGCGGTGGGCCACAACCACGCCTGCGCCATCAAGGAGAAGGGCGGGATCGACTGTTGGGGGTACAACAACCACGGCTAGGCCACGGAGCCGAGAGACTAGCCCTCGTCGGGGGGCGCGTTCGTAAAAAAGGGGCGTCTCGACTCTTGGCGAGGGCTATCAAGAGCCTCGCGAGGATTATCAGCCAGGGAGTCGAGTCCGGCCTGCGGCAAGGGTGGCGCCTGGAGAGAACCGCTCCAAAATCGATGGACTCCGGCCCCGACATCGTATCAAGACCGCGTGGCCATACCGTCATCTTGCCGGCCAGCGAGCCCGCCTCTCCGAAGCCGGGAAAACTCGAGCGTTTTCCCGCGCTATCTTTGTTCCGGCTCGCGCTGGGATGAGCGTTCGCAGTCCGGATGGTGCCGACGGATGTCGCTGGCTGGCCGACATCCCCCTCTCCTGGGTAGGCTCCGCGAGGCAGCAGGTGTTCGCGGTAGGGGAGGCAGGCGTTCGGGAGGCAGGTGTCAGGCACTACAAGGCAGGTGTCAGGCACAAAAAAGGCAGGTGTCAGGCACTGATATGGAGTGACCCTG
>CAYVQL010000026.1:0-2645 GCA_964454135.1 uncultured Enterobacterales bacterium
GTGCTGAAAGCCCTCCACACTCCCTCCGTCAGAATCGGGATATGCACCCACATCAATGGCGGCGACTACCGGCTCCTCCTCACGCTCTGAACGGGCCGGACCAGCCAGCGCCGGCCCTCCCTCGCCAGCGTCCACGCGAAAGGCCCGTACTCCCCGGGGTGGGTGACCAGAAACGCCCCGCGCGGGCGCTTGGACGACGCGCCGTGCGCCTCGTAGGCCGCGTCGACCCGAACGACGTCCTCGGTCGCGCGCGCGGCGCGGTAGAGCTGGGGGCTGAAGCGGGCCTCGACCCCCCGCCCGAGGGCGCGCGGGCCGCCGGGCAGACCTCGCAGCGCCAGCTCGCCGAGCTGCACCGGATCGGCGCCTGGCCCCTGCCAGATCGGCGCCTTCGGGTGGGCCGTGGCAAGGGCCCGTGCGGCGGCGCCGGGCCGGCCCCGCGCAGGGCGCTCTCGCAGCCGGAGGTCGTGGACCTCCAGGCCTGAGGGCCCGTGTCGCAGGAGGAGCGAGCGCCTGGGGCCCCACCGGCTCAAGGTCGCCCAGGAGGCCCTCGACAGCTCGTCTCTGCGCTCGCCGTGCCGGGCGAAGGGCGTGAGCTGGTGGACCGCGCGCTCACAGACCACGATCGCCGTGCCCGCGTCGCCGTCATCGGTGATGGGCCGGCGCAGGGCGTCCGCTGCCAGCACGCGCTCGCAACCGGCGAGGCGGCGGGTGGGGCGGAGCTGGTCGGGTCTTCGGGTGGCATGGAGCCAGCGGGCCTCGACCCCGCCGGCGGGGAGATACGACAACAACAAGACCGAGCCGCCGACCTGCACGACGGCCGCCGCCGGGCCCACCGCCGGGGTGGTGATCACCGGCCACGTCCGCGGGAGTGAGTAGAAGAACCACTGGTCGCTGGCGCGAACCGCCAGCTTCAGCGCGTTGAGCCCCGGGACATCGGAGGCGAGGACCTGCCGAATCGAGCCCCGAGCGACCAGGCTCGCCACGGGGTTCCACCACCGGCGACGAACGCGGGGGCGCCAACGTTTGGCGAGGCGACCGAACCGCTCCCGCAGGACGCCGCAATGACCGGCGGCTATGGTGGGCCCGTCGAGCGTCACCCAGCCCATCGCGACCGCCCACAGGAGGGCCAACTTGGCCTTCCCGACGATCTCCGTACCGCCCTTGGGCGTGGGCCACAGCGAGAGGCGGTCGCGGCCCACGAGACGGGCCGCCGCCAGCATCTTGTCGGACCACGGCACCTCCCCGAGCCAGCGACCCTGGACCTCGCGCAGCGTGGCGATGCCCGCCATCCGGTACCGTCGGGCGTCGCCGGGGCCGTGGAGGAGAACGACGAGCTCCGTCCCCCGATCCGTCCGCCACAGCCGCGCGGGATCGGTGATGTCCCCCGGGCGCAGGGGGCGGAGGGGGCGCGGCTCGAGATCGATGCCGCAGCGGTCGAGGTGCCAGTCGGCCAGCTCCACGGCCTGCGTGACACGGGCGGGGGTGAAGCGGGTGAAGTCCTCGGCGTAGGGGGAGACGGGGACGACGATGCGTTCGCCCGGCGCGGCGGCGTCGGCCGCGTAGACCGGGAGGACGAGCGTCAGCAGGAGCAGGGTCCTCATGCCCAGGCGACGGCGCGGTACGGTCCCCTATTCACCGGAACTGGAGTTGAGGTGCCCGCCTCGCCGATACTGCTCGGGTTGCGAATCTGGGGGATTGTATGCGGCTCTGGTACCTGGCTGGCCTGACGCTCGCGCTCGTGGCGTGCGACAGCGTCTCGAGCGCCGGTGGCGAGAAGAATGACGCGCGGATGGGGAACCTGGACGCGCGCGCCGACGTGGGCAGCGCCGACACGGGGGTCCCCGACGACGCGGCGCCCGACGTCGCGCGGGATCTCGGCCCCGACGCCTTCGTCCCGCGGCCCTTCGGCGAAGCGTGCGAGGACAACGACGCCTGCGCCAGCGGCTACTGCGTGCCGGCACCCGACGGCGAGCTCGTGTGCTCCATGCGGTGCGCCGATGAGTGCCCGCCGGGGTGGGCCTGCCGGCCGGTGTCGAACGCCGGCCCGGACGCGACGTTCATCTGCGTGGCCGAGCGCCGGGTGCAATGCCTGCCCTGTGAGGACGACGCCGACTGCGGCGCGGGGCGCGACCACTGCCTGCAGATCGGGCGCGGGCGCTACTGCGCTCGGGACTGCGAGTTCGAGGATTGCCCCGACGGGACCACCTGCACCGAGATCGATCTCGACGGGACGATCGTGGCGCAATGCCTCCCCGACATCGGGTCCTGCCGGCCTTGTACCGACGGGGACGGGGACGGCTACGGGATCGGCGAGGAGTGCCTGGGCTTCGACTGCGACGACGAAGACCCCGAGGTCTACGAGGGGGCGCCGGAGGTCTGCGACAACAAGGACAACGACTGCAACTCGCTGCCCGACGACAACGTCGCCGATCCGGTGGACGTCGAGTGCCTCGCGGACGGGGTCTGCATGGGCACGGTCCCGGACTGCCGCGCCGGCACCTGGGTCTGCGACTACGGAGAGAGCTACGAGCGCGAGAACGAGCGGACCTGCGACGCCCTCGACAACGACTGCGACGGCGACAACGACGAGGACGACGACTTCGCCAGCGACGACGAAAACTGCGGCGAGTGTGGGAACGTGTGCG
>CAYVQL010000026.1:2655-53226 GCA_964454135.1 uncultured Enterobacterales bacterium
TGCGGGGCTTGCGGTGAGGAGTGTGACGCCGGCGAGGTCTGTTCCGGCGGTGAATGTGGCTACGAGTGTGGCGCTGGCCTCGTGTATTGTGACGGCATCTGCCGTGACCTGGAGACGGACCGAGACAACTGCGGCGAGTGTGGGAACGTGTGCGTCTTCGTGAACGGCCGCGGCGTGTGCAACGAGGGGGTCTGCGGCCTCGGGGGTTGCGACCAGGGCCACTACGACATCGACGCCAACGACGCCAACGGCTGCGAGTACGCCTGCATGCTCAGCAACGACGGGGCCGAGCAGTGCGACGGGATCGACAACGACTGCGACGCCCAGACGGACGAGGACTTCGACACCGACAACGACATCGAGAATTGCGGGGGCTGCAACCAGCTCTGCCGCGTCGCGCGGGCCACCGCGGCGTGCCGTGAAGGCGTGTGTGGCATCGACCACTGCGACGACCTCTTCGTGGACGCCAACGGCGATCCCGAGGACGGCTGCGAGTACTTCTGCACCGTCAGCAACGAGGGCGTCGAGGTGTGTGACGGGGAGGACAACGACTGCGATACGCAGACCGACGAGGGCTTCGACACCGACCGCGACCCCAGCCATTGCGGGGGCTGCGGGCGAGTGTGCGCCTACGCCAACGCGACCCCGCTGTGCGAAGCGGGGACCTGCGGGATGGGCGACTGCGATCCCACCTGGCACGACATCGACGAGCGCGACGACAACGGCTGTGAGTACCAGTGCTTGCCGACGCCCGACCCTACAGAGGTCTGCGACGGGGTCGACAACGACTGCAACGGCGTGGTCGACGATGGGATCGATCTGAGCAGCGACGCGGACAACTGCGGGGCGTGCAACCGCGTCTGCGTCTTCGACAACGCGGCGGGGCTGTGCGAGGTCGGCGAGTGCGCGCGGGGCGACTGCCTCGAGGGCTTCGTGGACGCCGACGAGGTGCCGGCCAACGGGTGCGAGTACGAGTGCACGCCCGACGAAGACCCCACCGAGGTCTGCGACGAGCGGGACAACGACTGCGACGGTGACACCGACGAGGACTTCGACCTCGATCGAGACGACGCGAACTGCGGCGAGTGCGGCGCGGTCTGCGATCCCGACAACGCCGACGGCGTCTGCGTCGAGGGGCAGTGCGCAATCGTCGAGTGCGACGAGGCGTGGTTCGACCTCAACGAGGACGCCACCGACGGCTGCGAGTACACCTGCCAGGAGTCCAACGGTGGCATCGAGGCGTGTGACGAGGCGGACAACGACTGCGACGGGGCCACGGACGAGGACTTCGACATCGGTCAGGATCCCGAGAACTGTGGGCAGTGCGGGCGGGTCTGCGCCTTCGACAACGCGGTGCCCTTGTGTGTCGCCGGGGACTGCGCGATCGACCGCTGCGTCGACGGCTTCTACGACATCAACGAGCGACCCGAGGACGGCTGCGAGTACGCGTGCAACATCACGCTCGGCGGCGTCGAGGCCTGCGACCAGATCGACAACAACTGCGATGGGGCCATCGACGAGGCCTTTGACCTCGACAGCGACGAGCAGCACTGCGGCGAGTGCGGGCGGGCCTGTAGCTACGACAACGGCATCGGTGAGTGCCAGACCGGGGGGTGCGTGCTGATCGGGTGTCGCCCCGGCTTCAACGACGCCAACCGGGACCCGGACGACGGCTGCGAGTTCGGGTGCGACATCTCCAACGGTGGTGTCGAGGCGTGCGATGGGATCGACAACGACTGCGACACCGACACCGACGAGGGCTTCAACTTCGACATCGACCTGGAGAACTGCGGGCGCTGCGGGGTGGTCTGCCAGTTCGACAACTCGGTGCCCATCTGCCGCGGCGGGCTGTGTGACATCGAGCGGTGCGCGGACGGCTTCGTCAACGTCAACGAGCTGGCAGAGGACGGCTGCGAGTATCAGTGCACGCCGAGCAACGGCGGGGCGGAGGCCTGCGATGGGATCGACAACGACTGCGATCTGCGGGTGGACGAGGGCTTCGACCTCCAGCGAGACGCGGACAACTGCGGTGAGTGCGGCAACGTGTGCGCCTTCGACAACTCGACGTCGCAGTGCAACCGCGGCGACTGCGAGCTCACCGACTGCAACGTCGGCTTCCACGACATCGATGGGGAGGTGCCGACGGGCTGCGAGTACGCCTGCGTGGTCAGCAACAACGGGATCGAGGCGTGCGACGGAGCGGACAACAACTGCGACGGCGCTATCGACGAGGCCTTCGACACCAACACCGACGTGCGCCATTGCGGCGGATGCAACCAGCGGTGCGAGCCGGAGTTCGCGGTGCCGCTCTGCGACGAGGGGAGCTGCGCCATCGACGAGTGCCAGCCGGGGCACGTGGACCTCGACGGCCAGGTCGACACCGGCTGCGAGTATGCGTGCACGCCGTCAAATGATGGCGTCGAGGCCTGTGACGAGGCCGACAACAACTGCGACGGCGGCATCGACGAGGGCTTCGACCTCGACAACGACGTCGCCAACTGCCTGCAATGCGGCAACGACTGCCGACGTCCGAACGCGGTGGTCGAGTGCGCCGCCGAGGGGTGCCGCTTCGTGCGCTGCGCCGACGGGTTCCACGACATCGACGGCAACGAGGCCAACGGCTGCGAGTACGAATGCGAGGTGCAGGGCGCCGACGACGCCCCCGACGCCCTCGGGGTCGACGCCAACTGCGACGGAGTGGACGGGCGCATCCTGCTCGACGGCGAGCCCTTCGCGGTCTTCGTGGCGCCCAACGGTGACGACGACAACGGCGGCACCATCGGCGCCCCCAAGCGCACGATCAACGCCGGCATCCGCGAGGCGAACGACCGCGGCAGCGACCAGGTGCTCGTCTCCGTCGGGGGATACGGGGAGACCGTGGTGTTGATCAGCGGCGTCGGGGTCTACGGCGGCTACAACCACGCGACGGGTTGGCGCGGGCGGAACCTGGAGGACGACCGCGCGCAGGTGGACGGGGTGCCCTTCGGGTTGCTCGCGCGGGACATCAACGCGCCGACCACGGTCCAGGGCCTGATCCTCGTGGGGAGCGCGCCCCAGATCACGGGGGCGAGCAGCTACGCGGTCCACGCCCGCAACGTCGCGGCGGGGATGCTCGTGCTCGACCACAACGTGGTGCGCTCGGGCCCCGGCGTGGATGGGCGGGGCGGGTCCCGAGGCGGCAACGGAGCCGCCGGGTTGCGCGGCGGTGATGGACAGGCCGGCTGCGACGGATGCAGCGGTGCCGGGAACGCGGGCGGAGGTGGCGGGAGCGTCTGTGGGTCGGTCGGCGGAGCCGGCGGACGGGGCGCCTACGGGGACAACCGAGGCGCCTCCGGCCAGGACGGCGCGCCCCCTGCGCTGGGGGGCGACGGCGGCGGCGGGGGCGGCGGCGGCGGCGGTGGCTGCGGCGGCGGCGGCGGCTGCGGCGTCGGTGGCTGCGGCGGTTGCGGAAACGACGGCGGCGGCTGCGGCGGCATGGGCAATGGTGGGAACGGTGGCAGCGGCGGCAATGGCAACGGCAACGGCGGCGGCGGGTGCGGAAACGGAAATGGCGGTGGAATGGGGGGCTGCTAGCCCTATCCCGCCCACCCCAGCTTCCCTCCGCGCACCTCCACCATGGGATGCCCGAAACCCAGCCGCGCCGCGCTGATGTCGGCGTCGCGCTGTACGATGCCGCCAGCTCCGCGCCAGCGGTCGTGCAGCTGGTCGTAGAGCTGGTCGCGATCGAAGTAGCGTCCGGGGTGGGCCTGCAGCAGGCGTAGCACGATGTTGTCTTTCTTGGCCGAGCGCGGGCTGCGCTCGAGTGGCAGGGGCCGAAACGACCAGTCCGGCTGGAAGCTCGCCACGTCCTGGTCCGCGGGCAGGTAGCCCATACGGCCCCGCAGCAGGACCGTGCGCGGCTCGTAGAAGAGCACGCGCCCACAGGTGATGAAGACCTCGCTCTTGGAGCTGTTGGCCAGCTTGCGCCCCAGCTTCAGCTCGCTGCGCTCGAAGAACTGGCCCTCGTTCCGCTGCAGGAAGGCCAGCAGCCGCTTGGCCTTGGGGGCCAGGCGCAGCTGCACGGGGTGGAACTCCTTGACCTTCTCCTCTCGCAGGATGGCCGGATCCACGGGCCGGACCTCGATTCCCTTGTCGTCGGCGGTCATGGAGAGCTCCAGCACGCTGTCCGGGCCGATGCCCAGCTGCTCGAGCATGGCGTCGTCCAGCACGATGGCCAGCCGCTGTCCGATGGGGCGCACTTGGATTCTCATGATGGTCCTCCTGGGCTCAGCCAGCGCGCGGCTTGCGGCTTTCCAGCAGGCTCAGCAGGCAGGGGAAGAAGATGGTGGCCGACAGGAAGGTGGCGCTGATGCCGATGATGGCCAGCATGCCCATGGTGCGCAGCCCGTAGTGGTGCGAGATCAGGCTGGATCCGAAGCCGGCGGCCGTGGTCAGCGAGGCCAGCAGAGCCGCCATGCCCGTGCGGCGGATGACCAGCAGGACCGAGCCCGGTCCTTCGGCGCGATAGCGGTGGTAGATGTGCACCGCGTTGTCGATCCCGATGCCGATGATGGACGGCACCACGATCAAGTTGAACATGTTCAGCTCCATGCCCCAGGCGGCGATGGCCCCGATGAAGGCCAGCATGCCCACGGCCAGGGGCAGCGCCACCAGCGCCGTGCGCCCGATGTGGCGGAAGTCCAACAGCAGAAAGACCAGCACCACCACCGCCGCCAGCATCAGCAGGGGCGGACCGTCAGCCTGGATCAGGCGGTAGACCCAGGCCATCATCAAGGTCTCATCGGCTTTCTGGTGCTCGATGCCGCGCTGTCGCAGGCGCTGCGAGAGGATCTCCAGCTCGTCCTCCCAGGCGGCGGCGTGGTAGTCGGCGTGGTTCTGCTCGCAGGGCCAGACCATGGCCAGCAGGGTGCTGCGGTCGGGCGTGGAGAAGCGCCGCTGCAGGGGCTCGGGTAGATCGGCGAAGCTCCAGGGCACGGTCTTCACCATGCGGCGCGCCTGGTTCAGCTTGACAGCTCGGGTGCCCTCTCCCTCGGCGAAGCGGTCCAGGGCCGGGTTCTCGACGATGGCCGTGAGCTTGCCGATCCACTCCTCGCGTCGCTGCAGATCGTCGGGCACCAGGTCGGCACCCGACAGCACGGCGCCCATGCGCGAGGGACGGCCATCGGGCAGGCCCTGCTCCTTGAGCTCCATGGCCAGCTGCTTGAGCTGGCGGGCCTCTTCCAGGCTGTCCACCAGGAAGACGGCCGGGTTGAAGCCCACACCGATGTTCTTGTCCACGTACTCGATGAACTCGGTGGCCGGCGAGTGGCCGCGCAGCAGCTTGTAGTTGTTGCGGAAGGGGATGTCGCCGGCCTGGCTCAGGCCGTAGACGGCGGCCATGATGCCCGCCGCCACCATGCCCCAGGCCAGGGGGCGCGAGATGCGGGGCTGCAGGCCGTCTCGCGGTCGGGGCTTGCCCGGCATGTGCAGGCGCTTGTCCAGCAGGAACATCAGGGGCGGCAGGACCAGGAAGATGCTGGTCATGGTCATCAGCACGCCCAGTCCGGCGATGATCCCGAACTCGGAGAAGCCGCGAAAATCGGCCACCGCGAAGGAGAAGAAGGTGCCGGCGGTGGTCAGGGCGCCGGTCAGGGCCGGGGGCAACGTGCCCTGTACGGCGCCCAGCACTGCGCTGCGGGCACTCGAACCTTCTTGGCGGCGCTCCTGCTGGTAGCGGATCAGCAGGTGGATGCCGAAGTCGATGCCCAGGCCTATGAGCACCGCCACCAAGAAGCCGGTGATGATGTTGACGTGGCCGATGGTGAGCCGCACGATGGAGAAGGTCCAGGCGATGCCCGCCAGCAAGGAGGCGCCCACCACCACCGGGGCCAGGGCGCGGCGCGTGAAGACGGCTACGATGGTCACGCCGAAGAGCAGGGCCAGCAACGAGGCGCGCCGCAGATCCTTGCTCATGATGCGGTGCTGCTCCTGCATGACCTGCAGGTTGCCGGCGTAGCGCACCTCCAGGCCCTGGGTGGCCGGATCCAGGTCGCGCACCTTGCCCTCGATGGCTCCCAGCAGCGCCTCGCCGGCGCCTACGTCCGAGAAGCTGATGGTGGGCACCAGCAGGAGGAAGGTGTAGCGCCCGTCTCTGCTGGTGAGCACGGTGCTGTCAAAGGGCAGGCGGCCCTTCTCGCGCTCGATGATGCCCTCCACGCGGCCCCAGGCCGTGTGCGGATCCACCGTGCTGAAGGGGAACATGGTGACCTGCACTGCCTGGTGCACCGCGCGCACCATCTCCTCGAGCACGGCGGTCTCGGCCAGCCAGATGGAGCGATCCCGGAAGAACTCGGCCGGAAACTCCAGGTCCGCCGCGCGCACGCCCTCCACCTGCTGCAGCTGCAGGGCCAGCTGGCGCCCAAACGCCAGCCGCAGCTCGGGATCCTCGCCCCCGATGGCCAGCACCAGCTGCCGGAAGCCCCCGGTGCGCTCACGCACCTGGTCCACGTTCTTCACCTGGGGCGCGCCCTCGGGGAGCAGGGCCTCGTAGCTGGAGTCGAAGTTCATTCCCGCGGCCACCAGGACCGCCACCAGGCTCACCGCCAGGGCCGCCCACAGGAATCGCCGGGGGTGGGCGACCTGGGCCCTGGCCAGGCGGGCGGCCATGGTCGAGGGAGCAGGGAGGATCTTCTTCAACATCGGGGACCGTCAGGGGGAGCGGCGAGCACTATATCCACTCGTCCGCCTCGGCGAGCGGATCCGGGCTCACCAGGCCAGCTGCGCGCCCGCCGAAGCCGTCAGGGAGGTTCCCTTCACGCTCTCGATGCGCGGGTTGCCGTAGCGGTCGCCCAGCCAGCCCAGCCGCAGCCAGCGCAGGGTGGGCCCGACGGCCGCGCGCAGGGCCAGCCAGTCCAGCAGGGCGAAATCCGCGGCCAGGGCGGCGCCGGCGTGCAGGCCGAAGCGCAGGCCGCTCTTGTGGTCGGCCTGCATGTCGTCGGCCAGGTCGCCGCCGGGCAGCAGCAGCGTGGGACCCAGCTGGGCCTCCAGGCCCAGCCGGAAGGCGCCGGGATCCGCCAAGCCGAAGCGCAGCAGGAAGCCGGGTTCCAGCAGGTTGCCGTAGCGGTAGGTGAAGAGGTCTTCGTTCGGCTCGTCGGCGTTCGTTCGATAGCCCAGCAGGGCGCGCAGGCCGACGCCGAAGGCCAGGCGCTTGGGGTAGCGGCCCAGGACCCAACCCCGCAGCCGCAGTCCGTCCTGGCCGCGGAAATCGCCGCTCACCTGGTCGTCGTCGGCGTAGTCGTAGGTCAGGGTGGCTCTGCCGAAGAAAGACAGGCCCGCCTCCAGGCCGACGCAGCGGGCGGGCGGACCGGGCACCTCCATGGCCCGCACCGTGGCAGGCCAGCAGAACAAGACCAGGGCCAAGCCCGCGAGGGCGAACATCCAGGTGCGTTCAGGTTTCACGCTCAACTCCTCGGCCGTCGTCCTGTTGGGGCACGGTCAGCACGGGCAGGGGTGGGTTTGTGGCCAGCAACCGCCCGGCCAGACCGCTGCCCCGCAGCGGGCGCAGCTCGGCCCGCGGCCCGCGCCCCAGCACCAGCAAGCAGTGCTCCCCGCCAGCGATCTCTTCCCGCAGCACCTGCAGGGGCGCGCCCTGCCGCAGCTTCCAGCTCCACTGCGCTGTTGTTGCGCCGGCGCGGCGCGCGAAGGCCTCTCTTGCGGCCGCCGCCTGCTCGTCCAGGCAGCGGTCCACATGGTCCAGGTAGGCCTGTCTGCCCTGGGCGTAGAGCTCGTTTTCGAACTTGCGCAGGAAGGGATCCCGCACGTGCAGCGCCACCAGGGATCGCCCCATGGCTGCGGCCAGCTCCAGGGCCCAGCGCTCGGCCGCAACGCTGCGGGGCTGGCCATCGGTGGCCAGCAGCAGCGCGCCCGGAGGCCAGCAGGCGTCAGTGGCCACTGGTTACGCGCAGCAGCTCGGAGCCCACCAGCAGCACTGCCACCAGGCCCAGCACCATCTTGCCCGTGGCCGCGCCCGAGCCGATGGCGAAGGCCGCGCCGCCGGCCTTCTTCATGTCGTCGATGGAGATGGACAGGCCGATGCCGGCGAAGCCGATGGCGAAGAACCACTTGTAGACCGCGTTCATGGCCCAGAAGGGGCTGCCGTTGACCTTGGGGCCGCCGAAGACGGACAGCTCCAGGCTATTGAGCAGAATAAGCGCGAAGAAGCCCAGGATGAAGATGGGGAACTTGTCGCGCAGCGTGCGCCAGAAGCCCGCCTCGGCGCCGGCCTGGCCCTTCAGGCCGTAGAACCAGACCGCGAAGATCACGATGAAGGGGATCAGCATGATGCGGGCGGCGTTGATCAGCACGGCCGTGTTGCGGGCCTCTTCGCCGTACCACTCGGCGGCGGCTATGAGCTGGGCGGTGTTCAGGATGGCGATGGCCGCCCAGGCGCCGAACTGCGGCTGGGACACGCCCAGACCCTGGCCCAGGTAGGGCATGACGAAGAGCATCAGGGTGCCGAAGAGCAGGATGGTGCCGATGGCGTAGGCCATGTCGCGCGGCTTGGCATTGACCACCGGCGAGGTGGCGATGATGGCCGAGACGCCGCAGACGCCGGTGCCGGCGCCCATGATGCCCCCCAGGCCGTCGCTGACGCCGAAGCGCCGACTCAGGGCCATCACCGTGATGGCGGTGCCGAAGATGAACACCGCCGCCATCAGCAGGCCCGTGCCCCCCACCTTGAGCACGTCGGACCAGATGTAGTGCACACCCAGGATGATGATGCCGGGCTTGATCAGGGGCCGGCAGACGCCGATCCCGGGCAGCAGCAGCTTGGGCACGCCAGCCAGGTTGCGGATCAGGATACCTCCCAGCAGCAGCATGGCCACGTACTTGAACTGCAGGGTCTGGTACATGAAGCTGGCCCAGGCCCAGCGGTCCCCCTTCTGGCCGCCTACCTTTGCCAAGGTCTTCTCCTGGCCGGCGATGACGGATTCGAGGTCGGAGATAGCCTCGGCCTCTGCGCCCTGCTGCCGCAGCTCGGCCAGCTCGGCCTCCAGCTTCTCGATCTTGACGGCGGCACCGTCGGCCTTGCTGTACTTGGAGAGCACGTGGTCCACGTTCATGACCACGAAGGCGAAAAAGGCGCAGGCCAGCAGGCCGGGGATCAGCTTGGGCCAGCCGGGCGCTATCAGGGAACGCAGGAGGTTCATGGCTTCCTCTGACGAAGCGAGGTGCGACCTCAGAAGAGGTAGAGCGTGCTCTTGAAGAAGGCGTAGACCTGCTCTGGGATGACGAAGCAGATGACCAGCACCCCCAGGGCTATCAGCAGTGCCCAGATGTCTTCGCGCTTCTCGGAGGAGAGGCCCCCCTCCTGGCTCTTCTCGGGCATTCCGGTCTGCATGGCGAGCTCCTTTCCATGCTGCGATGCGAATTCACGCTTTGCGAAGAGCTACCTATCATCTTCCGAGCTGTGGGGGCGCCTTCCGGCCCCAGCTGCGCGGGCCTGGACCGCGCGCTACAATGGGCCTCGCCGATCCCTCTGTCCGGGAGTGCAGCTTTGCTCGCGCGCAGCTCGACGGTCCTGCTCCTCACCGCGTCCGCCTGGTCCTTCGCCTGCCATGGGCCCGGCATCGGCGCGGACCGCTGCCCGGAAGAAGAGGAATGCCCCGAGCGGGACTGCGACTGCGAGCCGGAGCCCTGCGACAGCGCCCCCCCCGACAGCGATCCTCCCGACAGCGATCCTCCCGACACTGGCGACACGGGCCAGCCTTCCCTGCCCATGTCGGTGGCGCTCTACGACGACTCCGACGTGGTGGGCTCCTCGGCCTGGGCCGCGGGCCTGGACTACATCCAGCAGGCCATGGAGGGCGCGGGCCACACGGTGACGCGCATCTCGCGGGAGCAGCTGAATGAGACCCCCGGAGCGCTGAGCGGCTACGACGCCCTGCTCTTCGGCGGCGGCTACGCCTACCCCGGCTACACCTACCTGATCAGCGCGGCCGGCAAGGCGCGCATCCAGGAGTACGTGCACGGCGGCGGCGTCTACGTGGGCACCTGCGCGGGCGCCTACTTCGTCTGCTCCTCGCTGGCCTACGAGGGCCAGATCCTGGACGACGAGTCCGGCTACGACATCGACCTGTACCAGGGCGCCTGCGGCGGGCCGGTGGACGAGGTCTCCAGCTACCCCGACTGGGCTCCGGCGAGCGTGAGCTTCCCGGGGCATGCGGCCTACGAGGGCTTCGACCAGGCCCCCTTCGAACGGCAGATCTACTACGCGGGCGGGCCCTTTTTCGAAGATCCGCCCGCAGAAGCCGAGGTGCTGGCCACCTACCATGACGAGGGCGAGCACCAGGGCAGCGGGGCGCTGATCACCCAGCCCTATGGCGCGGGCAGGATCGTGCTCTGGGGGCCCCATCCCGAGGTGCTGCGGGTGCTGAGCGATCCAAAGTCGGAGCTGGATCCGGGCAACCGGGATCTCTACGCCCAGGTGGTGGCCTGGGCGGCGGGGGGCTGAGCGCTACTCGCAGATCACGTCGCCGCCGGACTGCACGGGCGCGCCGTCCACGCAGTTGACCGTGCACATGCCGGCCACCAGGGTGCAGTTGTGCACCGTGCAGCCCGTCTCGGCGCAGTTGACCGTGCACAGGCCCTGGCCGCAGTCCACCTCGCAGCCGTCGGCGCCGGAGCAGTTGACCGTGCAGGTGGAGGCCTGGCTGCAGTCCACGTCGCAGGCCGAGCCCGACTGGCAGTTGGCGGTGCAGGCCTGGGCGCCGTCGCAGTCCACCGAGCAGTCCGACTGGGACTGGCAGTTCACCGTGCACAGGCTCAGGCCGCTCTGGCACTCGATGTCGCAGCTGCTGGCCGAGGTGCAGTTGCAGTTGTTGCCGGCGCAGGTGCAGGCGCCGCCCTCGCAGTTGTCGCCGCCGGCTTCGCCGCCAGCGCCGGTGCTGTCTTCCGTCTTGCCGTCGCAGGCTGGCAGGAGGAACAAGGCGAAGAGGAAGAACAGTGGCAGGATTCGGCGGAGACCGTGCATCTTGTGCTCCTTTTTTCGGGGGAGTCCGGAGATTGTAGCACCAACGGCCAGGGTTATGAGGGAACGCCCCAGGAGAGGCTCCATGCGTTCGAGGATCATCCCCTTCGCGGGGTTCGTCTCAGTGGCGGCCTGCCGCCCGGACATCGAAGCCCAGCTGACGGCCAACCCCATCTGCGAGATCTCCTGCCTGCTGAGCTGGAGCACCGACGAACCCGCCAGCTCCTGGGTGGAGTTCGGGGCGAACGGCGCGCTCGAAGCGCGCATCGGCGACGACGAGCTGGTGACCGATCACGAGGTGGTGGTGGTGGGCCTGCACGCCGAGACCGACTACCTGCTGCAGGCCGTGTCCCAGGACGCCGAGGGCCGCGAGCTGCGCTCCGAGCAGCTGGAGTTCGCCGCCGGATCCCTGCCCGAGGACTACCTGGTGGGCGAGGTGGACATCCTGGACGAGAGCGCCATGGAGCCGGGCTGGACCCTGGCCAACATCATGGTGGGCTCATTGAGCCCCGTGAAGGTGGTGATGCTCGATTCCGAGGGCCAGCCCGTCTGGTACTACCTGCACGATGGGGGCGATGGCCGGGCGGACATCGTGGCCAGCTGGCTGGGCGATGGGCGAGTGCTGGTAGGCCCGGATTTCGCCCCCGGCGAGCGCTCTCTGGAGATCGACCTGGCCGGCGGCGTGCACTGGCAGGGACCGGAGCAGCCAGGGGATCCCGACAACAACTACAACGTGTTCCAGGGCCAGCTGCACCACGTGCTGCAGCGCCTGGACGACGGCACCCATCTGAGCGTGCGCTCCGAGATCCAGGGCGACGTGCATGGCGACGTGGTGGTCCAGTTCGATGAGAACGAAGAGACCACCTGGAGCTGGAGCGCCTTCGACCACGTCGAGTACGACCCCAAGGACGTCTTCATGGGCGTGTGGTGGACCCACATCAACAGCGTGAACGTGGATCTGGAGCGGGATCTGGCCTGGATCAACTCCTGGGTGCTGGATCGAGCCTGGCAGGTGGACCGCGGCGACGGCAGCATCCTGTGGACTCTGGGCGAGGAGGGGGATTTCGCCGCCGATCCGGCGGCCGAGCACCCCTGGTTCGAGCTGGCCCACAGCTTCGACCCCATCGGCGACGAGCACTACCTGCTCTACGACAACGGCTCCACGACCAGGGGTTTTTCGCGCGTGCTGGAGTACGCCCTGGACCTCGACGCCATGCGGGCCGAGATCGTCTGGGAGTACCCCGGCGAGCTCGACGACGACTGGTACAACCTGTCAGCCGGCGACGTGGACCTGCTGCCCAACGGCAACCGGCTGGTGGTGGCCGGCACCCGCCTGCTGGAGCTGACCGAGGACCGCGAGCTGGTCTGGCAGTTCCAGTGGTCCGAGGAAGAAGAGCACGAGGTGCGCTCCTACCAGGCGGAGCGCATGCCGGCGTTGACCGAGGCTCTGGATTGAGGAAGCGGCCCAGTTGGGGCTGGGCCACGCTCGTCTGGCACCGGCGCTGCAACGTGAGCGGCATCGAGGATTCCACCTTGGCGACAGAGGCCGGACCAAGGTCCCACCCCGTCAGCATGCGTTCCGACCAGCGCAGCTCGCTGACGGATGAACCATGTCTTTTGCGAGGTGATCGTCCCATGATGCGCCCGGGAGGGCGTCTCCACCCCGCTATCGGCGCCCAGGTGGAACCCTTTCGCCCGGTCTGTCGCCGAAGTGGAACCTTCGCCTGGGTTCTTGTCGCTCCACGGCTGGAGCTGCAGGTCGTCATGGTCAGAGCTGGAGGCCGCCGCGTTTCGTCAGGGACCGTCGGCGCAGACGTGGCGCGGCGCGTTCGAGCAGCCTGTCGTAGGCTCCCTTGCGCAGACGCGCCTCGCGGTAGCGCCTCCAGGTCCAGGTCTGGCTCAAGTCGTGGTCCATCAGGGCAGTGAAGCGCGGGTCGCAGAGCACGCGCTCTACGCGGCGCAGGTCGGCCTCCGAGATGGATTCGGTACGGTTGACCGCGCGGTGGGAGATCCGCAGCTCCCTGGCGATGGCACGCTTCGAGAGCGGCGTACAGGCCACCAGGCTCCGGACGAGCAGGCTGCGCGCCGGCCCCCTCCGCCCCAGCTGGTCCAACGCGCTGCGGCTGAGCGCCGAGACTGCCGCGGTGACCTGCTCCACCGTGGCATCGCGCATGCCTCGCATCCCGAAGGGCAGCTCCGTACCCTCTGCGCGCACGCTCGGATCACCGGAGACGTAGGTGTGGTGCCCGGGGGGGAGGGCATGGGCAGAGAAATGAAGCATGACCAGTCGATTGGCGGGGATGATGCCGGACAGGGCCTCGCAGGACGAATGCATCGATAGATAACGTAGAAGGGTATCAATTCTGGAATTCTCAGCCGCAGCCCCTCCACATGGGTGTCGAAGATCGTCGAAAAAACGTCGAAGTTTCGACGCCCAGCTTCGACGATCTCGACACCTGCCCCCTGACGATGCGACCTGAGGCCTGGCCCCCAGGCGCCAGCGGCGCTAGAACCCCGCGACTCCAGAACCAGAGATCCGAGGCCCCCTCCATGCTCCTCAATCCCAAGACCGAGACCTTCGCGGAGCTCGATCCCCGCTCGCGCGAGATCATGCAGAAGACCATCGCCTTCTTCGAGGAGCGCGGCAAGGCCGTGCTCAAGAAGGAGGACCACGAGCGCAGCTTCTACACCGATTTCATCGAGTTCCAGGGCCGTGAGGGCATCTTCGCCGACCTGCTCACCCCGCATCCCCACGGCGACGGCAGCACGCGCTGGGACACCTGGCGCAACGTGGCCTTCAACGAGATCTTGGGCTTCTACGGTCTCGCATACTGGTACACCTGGCAGGTGACCATCCTGGGCCTGGGCCCGCTGTGGATGACCGACAATCCGACCATCAAGCAGCGCACCGCCAAGCTGCTGCGCGAGGGCGGCGTCTTCGCCTTTGGCCTGTCCGAGCGCGAGCACGGCGCCGACATCTACTCCACCTCCACCCGGCTGCAGCCCCAGGAGGACGGCAGCTACCTGGCGAACGGCAGCAAGTACTACATCGGCAACGCCAACCAGGCGGCCCTGGTGTCCACCTTCGGCAAGCTGGGCGATGACAAGTACGACTTCGTCTTCTTCGCGGTGGACTCGCAGCGGCGGCGCTACGAGTGCGTCAAGAACGTCTGCAACTCCCAGAACTACGTGGGCGAGTACCGGCTCGACGACTACCCGGTGAAGGCCGACGAGGTGCTGGCCCAGGGGCGCGACGCCTGGGACATGGCGCTGAACACGGTCAACGTGGGCAAGTTCAACCTGGGCTGGGCCAGCATCGGCATCTGCACCCACGCCTTCTACGAGGCCATCACCCACGCCGCCAACCGCCACCTCTTCGGCAACGCGGTCACGGATTTCCCGCACATCAAGCAGCTCTTCGTGGATGCCTGGGTGCGCTTGGTGGCCATGCGGCTCTTCGCCTACCGGGCGGCCGACTACATGCGCGCCGCCTCGCCCGAGGATCGCCGCTACCTGCTGTACAACCCCATGGTCAAGATGAAGGTCACCACCCAGGGCGAGGAGGTGATCAACCTGCTTTGGGACGTGATCGCGGCGCGCGGCTTCGAAAAAGACGTCTACTTCGAGATGGCGGCCCGCGACATCCGGGCCCTTCCCAAGCTCGAGGGCACGGTGCACGTCAACATGGCCCTGATCATCAAGTTCATGGCCAACTACTTCTTCAAGCCCGGCGATTTCCCCGAGATCCCGCGCATGCTCGAGCCCGAGGAGGACGAGTTCCTGTGGAGCCAGGGGCCCACCAAGGGCCTGGGCAAGATCCGCTTCCACGACTACCGCAAGGCCTACCGCTCTTCGTCGGTGCCCAATGTGAAGGTCTTCCGCAAGCAGATCCGCCTGCTCAAGGCCATGCTCTTCTCGGCGCGGCCCAACAAGGAGCAGATCAAGGACTTCGACTTCCTGCTGATCCTGGGCGAGCTCTTCACCCTGGTGGCTTACGGTCAGCTGATCCTGGAGAATGCCGCGCTGCTGTCGGTGGACGACGATGTGGTGGACCAGATCTTCGACACCATGGTGCGCGACTTCAGCAAGTTCGCCCTGCAGCTGTTCAGCAAGCCCAGCGCCACGGCCGCTCAGCGCGTGCTGGCCAAGCGCATGCTCTACCGCCCCGTGGTGGACGACGCGCGCCGGGACAGGATCTGGCAGGAGCGGGTGCTGGCCCTCAATGGCGCCTACGAGATGAGTCCCTGAGCGCTGGGGCGCCTAGCGCATATTCGCCCTGATCCAGGCAGCCAACGCCCCTTCCTCAAGCTCGCCGGAGGCCAGGGACAGCATCACCTTGACCTCGTCCAGCTCGTCTGGATCGAAGGCGCACCCGTTGATCGCAAGGAACACGGCCACCGCCAGCAAGGCGCAACGCTTGTTCCCGTCGAGGAAGGGGTGGTTGCGGCTGATGCCGTGGCCGTATGCCGCTGCCAGCCGGCCCAGGTCGTCGTTCTCTTCGTAGAAAAATAGGTTCTTGGGGCGCGCCAAGGCGCTCTCCAGCAATCCCGGATCGCGAATCCCGACGGCCCCTCCGAACGCGGCGGCCGACTCCTCGTGCAGAGCCAGGATCACCTGCAGGTCGAGCCAGCGCGGCTCTCTCAACGGGCCAGCTCGCGCATGGCGTTGCGGTGGCGACGCATGTAGTCGCGGCCCGCCTCGACCGCCTGGGCGAACTCCGGATCGTAGGGGGTGAGCCGGATGCCTTCGGGGGTGCGCAACACGAAGAGCTTGTCCCCTTCGGCCACCCCCAGGGCGGTGAGGGACTCCTTGCCCAGGATGACGCCGTAGGAGTTGCCGATCTTGCGGATGGTGAGGGTGGAGGCCATGGGGTTGTTATAACATATGTAGAACGAGCGGCCTACCCCACCAGCACCACCTTCCCCTCCCTTTCCCGCAGCGGATAGCCCCAGAAGGCCGCCAGCCCCAGCACGAAGGCCCCGGCCGCCACGGCCGGCACCAGCTTCAGCCCGGCCACGCTGGCCGCCTGCTCGCCGCTGCCCAGCACCAGCAGCCCGAAGGCGAAGATGGAGGCGCCGATCATGGTCTTCTGCAGGATGGCCTGCACGCCGAAGTAGATAGCCTCGCGCCGCAGGCCGGTGAGCTGCTCGTCGTAGTCCACGACATCGGCCAGGATGGCGAAGGGCAGCATCATGAAGCCGGCGGTGGGGATGCCGATCAAGCCCATGGCCACAGCGCTGCGCAGCAGGGGCGTGCCCAGGGGCAGCAGGTCCGCCCCGCAGAGGGCGGGCGCCAGCAGGGCGCTGCCGGCGATGGCTGCCAGGAAGGTCCTGTACTTGCCGTAGCGCTTGGCCAGGATGTTGAAGACCACGAAGAAGACCAGGTTCATCAGCAGGAATGGCCCCATCAGCAACGCCACCGAGGACTCCTCCATGCCCAGGTGGTCCTGCACCCAATAGGGCACGATCATCACGAGCAGGTTCAGGCCGAACCAGTAGAACGAGGTGGCCACCACCAGGTGGATGAAGGGCCGATTCCGGAAGGTGAGCTTGATCCAGCGGAACATGGCCAGCACGGCGCCCGTCGAGTCCCCTACCTCTGCTGGCTCTTCGGGTCGGGGCGCTTCCCTGATGAAGAAGAGCGTGGGGAGCAGCGAGGTGGCCGTCAGCAGGGCCACCACCAGGCCCAGGGCGGCCCAGCCCCAGCGCTCGATCACCACGCCCACGACGGCGAAGACCACCGTGCCCAGCATCACGAAGACGGCCTGCAGGGTGGAGATGTTGACCCGGTCCTTCAGGTCCGAGGTGATCTCGGGCAGGAGCGCCAGGTAGGGGGTGACCACCACGGTGTAGAGCACGAAGTAGGCCTGCACCAGCGCGCAGACCCACAGGGTGTTCAGCCAGTGCTGGCCCTGCACGGGTGGGATCCAGATCAGGAAGAAGACCAGGGCCAGAGGCCCCACGCCCCACAGGATGAAGGGGATGCGCCGGCCGCGCTTGGAGCGCAGGCGGTCGCTCCAGTAGGCCACCAGGGGATCGGTGATGGCGTCGGTGACCCGCCCGAAGAAGAAGATGGCGCTGAACAGGGCCACGGGCACCAGCGCGTCGGCCGGGTTGGGCACGTAGCGCTTGAAGATCCACTGCGAGATCACCAGGTTGCACAGGTTCATGGCCAGCCCGCCAGAGGCGTAGGCCAGCTTGTTGCCGGTGCTCAGCTGCACGCGCTCCGTCACAGCTTCACCCCCATCCGCCCCAGCAGGCCGCTGACCTTCAGGCGGTTGTAGATGCGCGCAAAGCGCGCCAGGCGGCGCTGCAGCTTGGCGTAGAGCTGGCGGTCGGGGGCCATGGCGGAGGTCTCGTTTTCGGGAGGGTTCATTCTACGCGATCCCTGCGGTCTCGCCGCGCCGCCCTCCATTGTTGATAGGGGATCCCATGCCCCTGCCCTCCCTGCAACAGCTCCGCCGTCACCTGCTGGCCAAGCAACGCGCCTACGCCCCGCCCTTCGACAGCTTCGCGGCGGTGGCCCGCAACTTGATAGGCCTGCACTCCACCGACTACTGGTCCCCCTACTTGTCGGTCTGGGCGCGCATCGGCGACTACGATCCCGCTCCGGTCTTCGCGGCTCTGAACGCTGGCGGCGAGCTGCTGCGCGTCAACGCCATGCGCGCCACTGTACACGTGGCGCACCGCCAGGACCTGCCCATGTTGCTGGCTGCCAGCGGACCCTTCCAGCACAAGCGCCTGCGCAAGGTGCCTCCCCTGCGCGGGCTCTCCGATGCGCAGCTGCAGGAGCGGCTGGAAGAGCTGACCGAGGCCTTGCGACCGGCGCCGCGCAACACGCGGGAGCTGCGCAAGCTGCTACCCCAGGCGGGGCCCGCCTTGTCCTGGCTGGTGAAGCTGGCCTGCGCCCAGGGCCTGGTGCTACGGGCCGACGCGCCCCACGCCCGCAGCAACCAGTGCCGCTACGCCTGTGCCGACAGCTGGCTGCAGGGTGGCGCCTTGCGTCCCATGGCCGAAGACCAGGCGCTGGGCCTGCTGACGCGGCGCTACGTGCGCGCCTTCGGTCCCGTGAAGGCGGACGATCTGGCCTGGTGGCTGCCCCTGTCCAAGACCCGGGCTCGCCAGCTGCTGGAGGCGGCTGCACCGGCGGTTCAGGCCATCGAGCAGGACGGCCAGCGCTGGTTCGTCGAAGCGCTGGACCTGCAGGTGGCGGCTGGCGCGCCGCCCGCTGCGGATGTCTGGCTGCTGCCCTACGAGGATCCCTTCCCCAAGGCCTATGCCGAGCGCTCCTGGTACGTGGACGACGAGATCCGCCCGCGGGTCTTCCCCAGGCTGCGCCAGCA
This sequence comes from uncultured Enterobacterales bacterium, assembly GCA_964454135.1. GTDB lineage: Bacteria > Myxococcota_A > UBA796 > UBA796 > JAFGLY01 > CAYVQL01. Next base: position 21,006 of record CAYVQL010000026.1, read on the forward strand.
GTACTGGCCTGGCCAGCCCGTGGATCTGAGCGGCGAGGTCTCGCCGGGGGTCAACACCACCGGTGAGCTGCGGCCCAGCATCTGGGCCGCGGGGCGCATCGTAGGTCGCTGGGAGCTGGAGGGAAAGGGCAAGCGCCTGGCCGTGGTGCACGAGGTCTGGCGGGATCTCTCGGCCCAGCAGGATGAGGCGCTGCGCGATAGGTTGCGGGCGCTGGAAGCCTTCCTGCGTCGGCGCTTGTCGCCGATCTCCTGAAGCCGGCCGCCCTTGGAGGCGCCATGGATCCCATCGACAGCTGGACCCGCCCCTCCGAGGAGGCCATGGGCGCCTTCGCGCGCATCCAGGCCCAGGCCTTCGGCGAGCCTCTACGGCGAGCCCAGCGCTGGGTGGAGCAGGTGGGGGCCGAGCGCCTGCGCCTGGTCTACCGCCGCGGCCAGCTGGTGGGAGGGCTGGGCTGGTATGGCGCCGGACAGTTCTTCGGTGGTCGCTCGGTGCCCATGGCGGCCCTGGCGGGCGTGGCCATCCGGCCCGAAGATCGGCGCCAGGGCCTGGCCCGCGCCATGCTGACGCGTTTCCTGCGGGGCTGCCGCGAGCAGGGCTTGCCCATCTCCTCGCTCTACGCCGCCACCCACGCCCTCTACCGCGCCGTGGGCTGGGAGCAGGCCGGCTCGCGCTGGCTGGCCGAGGTCGAGGCCCATCGCATCGGGCTGAACGAGTGCGGGGGCGTGCGTGCCATCCAGCCGGCCGACCAGCAGGCCGTGCGCGCAGCCTACCGGCGCTATGCCCGGCAGCAGCAGGGCCTGCTGGACCGCGATGAGATCCTGTGGCAGCGCGCCACCCACCACTGGGAGCAGGGCGCCTTGCACGGCTACCTCTGCGAAGGCCAGCAGGGCGCCGTCGAGGGCTACCTCTACTACCGGACCAAGCCCAGCGGGCGGAGCGAGGGCTTCGACCTGGAGGTCTCGGAGCTGGTGGCCAACGGCCCGCAGGCCGGGCGCCTGCTGTGGTCCTTCCTGGCCCAGCACGCCTCCACGGCCCACAGGATCCTGCTGCCCTCGGCCCCGGCCGAGCCCTCCTTCATGCTGCTGCCCGACCTGGTGCGGCAGCTGGCGCTGCACGACAACTGGCTGCTGCGCATCGTGGATCCGGTCGCGGCCCTGGAGGCGCGCGGCTGGCCCGCGGCGGTGAGCGGCAGGGTCGATCTGGCACTGCGGGACAAGATCCTGCCCGAGTGCAGCGGCCGCTACCGGCTGGAGGTGGATGCCGGACGCGCGCGCGTCACTGTGGGGGGCGCCGGCCGCATAGAGCTGGGACCTCGAGGCCTGGCGGCGCTGTACAGCGGCTTCCTCTCGCCCCGTGCCGCCAGGATCGCCGGCTTGGTCGGCGGCGAATCCAAGGACTTGGATAGCCTGGCCAGCCTGCTGGCGGGCTCCGCGCCCTGGATGCTGGAGGGATTTTAGGCCAGCGCGACGTCGCGCTGGGAGCCACTTGCCGTAGAATCTTGTCGCGCCTCCCCTGCTGGGGTCGCGCCTCTGATTCTGTCCCCAGGCTTTTCGGTTAAGCGATCCGCGGAACCCGAGCAGGCGAAACCATGGCGCTCTTCGGAATCGGCAAGAAGAAGAACCTCGTCCAGCAGGTCTTGGCAGGCAGCTGGCGCAGCCTGAGCGAGCGTGACGAGATCCTGAAGCAGCTCAAGGCGTCGGGCTTGAGCCCGGTGGAGGCCGTGCCTCTGATCTGGCACAAGGACCCGGCCTGCCGGCAGCTGGGCGTGGATGCCTTCGTGGCCCGCGCTTCCGCTGGCGCAGTGCACGCCATGTTGGCCCAGATGGCCCAGCAGCCCACTGCGGCGCGCTCCTACGCCGCCAGGCTGATCCCCAAGGTGGGGCCCGACGTGATGGAGCGGGTGATCGAGGGGCTGCTCAACGACAGGTCCGCCGAGAAGAAGCGCCAGGGCTGGGACCTGACCCTGATGGTGGATGGCGCCCTGCGAGACAAGTACGTGCCGCGGGCCGCGGCCGAGGCGCCTGACGCCATGCGCCTGACCGCGGTGCAGAAGCTGGTGCAGGTGCGCAACCTGTCCCGCCACACTGAGCTGCTGCTCAAGCTGGCCAAGGATCGCGACGTGGCCATCTCCTCCACGGCACTGGAGGCGCTGGGCAAGGTCGATGATCCCCGTGTCGTCAAGCAGATGATAGACAGCTTCTCCCATGGCGACGCCTCCAGCCGCACCATGGCGGCCAAGTACCTGGAGCGGCACGCCGAGCGCCACCCCCAGCAGATGCGCAAGCAGCTGATGGAGCTGCTGGGCGAGGGCGAGGACGCCACGCGCCGCATGTCGGTGGAGCTGCTCTTCAAGACCGGCGATCACAAGGAGATCATCCTCAACATCCTGGATTACTCCCGTCACCTGGTGGGCTGGCTTCGGGATCGCATCCTGGACACCCTGCGCACCATGGGCGACGAGGTGCTTCAGCACGCCGTGGACCTGCTGGAGCACGAGGACGAGGACGTGCGCACCGCCGCGCTGGTGCTGGCCGAGACCTTCAACGACCCGCGCGTGGTGGAGCCGGTCTGCCGGCTGCTTGGCGACGAGGACTGGTGGCTGCGCATCACTGCCTGCGACACCCTGGGGCGCTTGGGCGACGAGCGGGCCCTGCCCCACCTGTTCAAGGCGCTCAAGGACGAAGAGGCCCGCTGGGCCGCCATCGACGCCCTGGCCCGCATCGGCTCCGTAGCCGCGCTCAAGCCCCTGGCGGGCCTGCTGCGGGACCGGCGTCAGGAGGTGCGCCTGGAGGTGGTGCGCGCCCTGTCCAACTTTGACGACAAGCGCCTGCTGCCGTTGCTGAAGAACGTCAAGGAGAAAGATCCCTCTTCCGAGGTGCGTACTCGGGCGGCCGAGGTTCTGCGCGACCTGGCCAAGCGCCTGGGCACCAAGCGCGAGGACGCCGAGCAGGGCACCATGGCGATCAGCTCCCAGGCCCTGACCCGCCCCATCGACAAGCTGCTGTCGCGCATCCGCGAAGAGGGCGCCAGCGACCTGCACGTCACGGTGGACAACCCGCCCTTCGCGCGCCATGGCGGCGTGCTGGAGCGCATGGAGGGCCTGCCCCCGCTGGACGCGCGCCAGACCCAGGCCGCCATCCTGTCCATCCTGACCGACCGCCACAAGCGCATCTTGAAGGACACGGGAGAGGTGGACTTCTGCCACGCCATTCCCGAGGTGGGGCGCTACCGCGTGAACGTCTTCGTGCAGCGCTTGGGGCTCTGCGCCGCCTTCCGGGTCATCCCCAACGTGCCCCCCACCTTCGCCGATCTGCGGCTGCCGGGCCGCCTGACCGAGCTGATCGACTACCACCAGGGCATCATCGTGGTCTCGGGGCCGGCAGCCAGCGGCAAGAGCACCACCCTGGCCGCCATCATCAACCTGATCAACGAGAGCAAGCCCGACCACATCATCTGCCTGGAAGATCCCATCGAGTTCGTGCATCCGCCAAAGGTGGCGCTGGTGAACCAGCGGGAGATCGGCAGCCACAGCGAGTCCTTCGCGCGCTCGCTGCGCGCCTCCCTGCGCCAGGATCCGGACGTGATCATGGTGGGCGAGATGCGCGACCGCGAGACCATCCGCATGGCGCTGATGGCCGCTGAGACGGGGCATTTGGTGGTGGCCACGCTGCACACCACCAACGCCGTGCAGACCATCGACCGTCTGGTGGGCAGCTTCCCGCCCGAGGAGCAACCCCAGGTGCGCATGTCGCTGTCGGACTCGCTCAAGTACGTCATCAGCCAGTCGCTGATCCCGCGCAAGGACGGCAAGGGTCGCGTGGCCGTCTTCGAGGTGCTCAAGGGCACATTGAGCGTCAGCAACCTGATCCGCGACTCCAAGACCTTCCAGATCCCCAGCCTGATGCAGATCGGACGCAAGGTGGGCATGCAGACCGTGGACGTGGCCCTGATGGAGCTGGTGGACGCCGGCTTGATCTCTCCGGAGTCGGCCTGGTCCAAGGCCCAGCAGCCTGACAACTTCGCCCCCATGTGCAAGCCCAGCTTCCTGCGAGAGGTGGAGGGCATCGAATGAGCAAGCACCCCATCGATCGCTTCCTGAAGCTGATGAACGACCGCGGCGCCTCCGACCTGCACATGGCGGTGGGCAGGCCCCCCATGCTGCGCATCTCGGGCCGCATGGAGCCCATCCGCTACCGCATCCTGAGCGACGCGGACTTCGAGATGCTGATCAAGCCCACGGCACCAGGCCGTATCTGGCAGTCCTACCAAAAAGAAGGCGACGGCGACTTCGCCTACGAGGTCGAGGGGCTGGCGCGCTTCAGGGTCAACGTCTTTCGGCAGCACCGGGGCATGGGCGCCGTCTTCCGCATCATCCCCTCCAAGATCATGACCATCGAGCAGCTGCGCCTGCCCACGTCCTGCAACAAGCTGACGACCTTCACCAACGGCCTGGTGCTGGTCACGGGGCCCACCGGCTCGGGCAAGAGCACCACGCTGGCGGCCATCATCGACGCCATGAACCGCCGCAAGCCCATGCACTTCATCACCATCGAGGACCCCATCGAGTTCACCCACAAGAGCCGCAAGGCCCTGGTGAGCCAGCGGGAGATCGGGCCCCACTCGCGCAGCTTCTCGGCCGCGCTGCGCGTGGCCATGCGCGAAGACCCCGACTGCATCCTGGTGGGTGAGATGCGCGACCTGGAGACCATCGAGATGGCGCTCTCGGCCGCCGAGACGGGCCTGCTGGTCTTTGGCACGCTGCACACCAACTCGGCGGCCAAGACCGTAGACCGCATCATCAACGTCTTCCCCTCGGACCAACAGGACGGCATCCGCCTGGTGTTGTCAGGCGTGATCAAGTCCATCCTCTCCCAGCAGCTGCTGCGGCGGAAGAAGGGCGGCCGCGTGGCCGCGGTGGAGGTGCTCTTCGGCTCGCCCGCCCTCTCCTCGCTGATCCGCGAGGGCAAGACCTTCCAGATCCCCAGCTATATCTCCCAGGGCAAGGGTCGCGGCATGATCACCATGGACGACAGCCTGCGCGCCCTGGTGGAGCAGGACGTCATCGAGACCGACGCCGCGTTGGAGAAGTCCATCTACAAGGACGAGATGCGCAAGTGGTTGAAGGACCGCGGCGTGACGGTGCCCGACGACGTGGAGGCCTGATTCCACCTGGAAGGAGCGGGGGTTGATCGGTCAGAAGATCAGCCACTGCAGGCTGAAGGACTCACGCCGTCGTCTCCTCGATGTGATGGCCGACCTGATGGCGAAGATGCACCAAGCAGTTGAGCCTCCATCCCTTGACTCCATAAAATTATCGACTATTCTAAATTTAGACCACGAACGACGGAAGACTGATCATGTCCGAGAACGACTTCAAGAACCCCTTCAGACCCGGAGCGGGCCACCCGCCCCCATTCCTGGCAGGGCGCGAAGCCGAGAAGGACGAGTTTCGCCGCCTCCTCCAGCAAGACGTCATCCTCGAGAACATGATCCTCACGGGACTGCGTGGCGTCGGCAAGACGGTGCTGCTCGACACGCTCAAGCCCATCGCCTTGCAGGAGGGTTGCCTCTGGGTGGGCACCGATCTGTCCGAGTCCACCAGCATCGATGAGGAGAAGATCTGCCTGCGCCTGCTCACGGATCTCTCGCCTGTCACGGCAGGCCTGACGGTGGGCAAGCAGGAGGTGCGAGGGATCGGCTTCGACAAGCAGACGCGCTACCTGGATCGGCGCCTCAACTTCGACACGCTACGGCGCGTCTTCGTCGCTACGCCTGGCCTGCCTTCGGACAAGCTCAAGGCGGTCCTGGAACTCGTCTGGCGCTGCATGCAGCCCCACCATCGGCTGCTGGTGTTTGCCTACGATGAGGCCCAGACCCTGTCGGACCACGCTGCGAAAGAGCAGTATCCACTTTCGCTGCTGCTGGATGTCTTCCAGTCCATCCAGCGCAAGCGCGTGCCGTTCATGTTGGCACTGGCCGGATTGCCCACGCTGTTTCCGCAACTCGTCCAGGCGCGCACCTACTCCGAGCGCATGTTCAGGATCGTCTTTCTGGATCGCCTCGACCATCGGGCCAGTCGCCAGGCCATCACCAGGCCCATCCGGAACGATGGCTGTCCCATCAGCTTGGACGCGTCGTCCATTGAGAAGATCATCGAGCTCTCTGCTGGCTACCCCTACTTCATCCAGTTCATCTGCCGTGAGGTCTTCGATGCCTTCATCCAGAGGATGCGCCGTGGCGAACGCGCGCAGGTCCCCTTGGCCGAGATCACGCGTAAGCTGGACTCTGATTTCTTCGCGGGCCGTTGGGCTCGGGCCACGGATCGACAGCGAGAGCTGCTGTCCGTGATCGCCAGGCTCGACAACTGCGACGACGAGTTCTCGGTCAAAGAGGTCGTCGACCTCTCCCGAAAGACCCTCGACCGTCCCTTCAGCGCCTCCCATGTGAGCCAGATGTTGGTGACGCTCGGCAAAGCTGGTCTGGTGTACAAGAACCGACACGGCAGGTACTCCTTCGCCGTGCCCTTGCTTGGAAGGTTCATCAGGCGGCAGACTTCGGTCCAGGAGAAGCTGTCGCTCTAGTTGCTGGGAGCTGGATTGGTGCGAGTCGGAGTGGTTTCCGGTATCTGAGGGGCGAAAGTGCGTTGCAAGTACTGCAGCCGCAGACCGGGTTATGTTGGGGGTGCTGTCCATCTCGCTCTGGCAATAGGAACCTCAACCAGATTCAGGGGGATATCCATGCCTCGCCCGTCATTCCCACATCTCGCTGCCGCTGCGCTGCTGGCCCTGTTGCTCCCCGCGAGCGGCCTGGCCGCGGATCACAAGATCTCACCCACCGGCGGCCTGGCCGTCGGGCTCTACGCCACTGGCGAGTCCAATCCCATGGGCTCCGCCAAGCTGCTGGTGCCGCGCGTCGGCCTGCAGCTGAGCGAGCGGGCTGATCTGGAGCTGGACCTGGCCTGGGGCAATGGCGCCACGCGTCTCTGGGCTCGCACCTACAATATGTTCGTTCCGCGCATCAACGCGCTGTACCACTTCACCCCGGATGCGCGCTTCGACGTCTTCGCGGCCGGTGGATTGGGTCTGCAGCATGTCAAGGTGGACCGCACGGCGGTCGAGGCCAACCCTGGCTTGTTCAACGAAGGCCTGTACGAGAACCCATCCCAGGACTTCGTGGCCAACCTTGGCCCGGGCGTCACCGTGCAGCTGGTCGGCCCGCTGCACCTGCGCACGGATCTGCGTTGGCTGGGCAGCTTCGGGGGCGACTCGACGGACCTGCACTCGGACGTCTTCCAGAACCTGGAGTGGACCATCGGCCTGGACCTGCGCCGCGAGGTGGCCCGCGATCCGGATGGCGACGGCATCGCCAACGACGAGGACTCCTGTCCCAACAAGCCCGAGGACTTCGACGACTTCGAGGACGAGGATGGCTGCCCGGATGAGGACAACGACGGCGACGGCATCCTGGACGTCGACGACAAGTGCCCCAAGCGCGCCGAGGACATGGACGGCTTCCAGGACAAGAACGGCTGCCCGGACGTGGACAACGACGAGGACGGCATCCGGGACAAGAACGACAAGTGCCCGGACGAGGCCGAGGACATCGACGAGTTCGAGGACAAGGACGGCTGCCCCGATCCCGACAACGACGGCGACGGCGTGCCCGATGCCAAGGACCAGTGCGACGGCGAGCTCGAGACGGACAATGGCTACAAGGACGGCGACGGCTGCCCCGACGAGGTGCCCAAGGAGGTGAAGAAGTTCACCGGTGTGATCAAGGGCATCACCTTCGAGACCAACAAGGCGGTCATCCGCAGGAGCTCCGAGAGCATGCTCAACAAGGCGCTCAAGGTGCTGAAGGACTTCCCCGAGGTGCGTATGGAGGTGCAGGGGCACACCGACAGCCAGGGCGACGACGCCAGCAACATGGATCTCTCGCAGAGGCGGGCCGAGGCCGTGGTGGCCTGGTTCGTCGAGCGCGGCATCGACGCCAGCCGTTTCGTGGCCAAGGGCTACGGCGAGACCCAGCCCATCGCGGACAACAAGACCTCGCCCGGTCGTTCGCGCAACCGGCGGGTGGAGTTCAAGCTGATCGGTCAGTGATAGTTCCCCACCGGCCAGCCTGGTCGTCCCTGGATTGTGAAACCAGGGGCGGCCTGGCGCTATGACGGTGGGGAACATCGCGGGGGAGGGGGAGCGCTAAGCGCGGTATGGGGGAGGGGACCTCCCCTCCCCCATCTATTTCTGGTTTGGGTGGCGGGCTCAGTCCGCCACCTCCACCTGCCGCAGGCGCAGCCTGGTGCGGCCGCGGCGCTTCTCGATGAACCAGCCGTCCAGGTCGGCCTTGGCCAGCTCTTTCCGCAACCTGAAGAGCAGCACCTGGTAGTTGTTGGGACCCAGCCGCTCCCAGTTGCGCCCCCAGATGCCGCTCATCACGGCCTCGTCCGGGCACCAGCCCGCCTGATCCGGGGCCAGGCCCTCGCGCTGGTCCTGCAGGACCTGGCGCGCCAGCACGAAGAGCAGCGAGACGCGGTTTTCGGCGCGCACCACGTGTCGGGTCTGGTTGGCTGGGTCGTGGATGGTGGCTTCGGGCCCGGAGCCGCCCGCCAGGCGCACGTGCAGGCGGTAGGCGTAGGCCGCCTTCTCCAAGGGCTCGCGCAAGGTGGAGGCCAGCGCACCCCGGCCGTCTCGGAAGACCAGCTGGTGCCCGCCCAGGGTGAAGGGCTCCCCTGGAACGACCGCGAACTCGGCCTCGTCGCTGCCGACCCAGATCTCGCCGTCGTCGTGCAGCGTGATGCAGGCCAGCCGGGCTCCCGCAGGCCCGATGCGCAGGTCGCAGTGCTCGCCGCAGCCCACGTAGATGCGCTCCTTGCGCACGGGATGATCGATGCCCGTGGTGAGATCCGCCAGCAGCGCCGGGCGCAGGCGCGGGGGGCGCGGGGCGGTTGAGGGGCGCAACTGGATACCCAGCTCCACGGCCGAGCCCAGGCGCAGGCGCGCGCCATCCTCGAGCGCGGCGGCGTTCTTGACGCGCTGGCCGTCGATGAAGGTGCCGTTGGTGCTGCCCAGGTCCCGCACCAGCAGGCGGTCGCCTTTCTCGGTGAAGTGGAAGACCAGGTGGTGGCCCGAGACCTTGGCGTCGGACAGGGTCAGGTCGTTGTCGGGGCTGCGCCCCACGAACATGGCGCCATGACCGACGGGCTCGACATGGACCGCCTCTCCCCCCCGGTAGACGATCACGTCGGCGGTCAGCGAGGGCATCAGGGCTCCGTCAGCTCGCGCGAACCCGGACGGAAGATCCGGGTTGACAGCATGGTAACGATTTTTGCCCGCCGTTCACACCCTCGCGGGCGCTTCAGGGGCCCATGCCTGCCGGGATGCTCAGGGCGCTGGGTTCGCAGGCGCGCCCCAGGAAGCCGACGCGGTCGAAGGTGGACACCCGCCACCACAGGCCCTGCACCCGGTAGGGCAAGAAGAGCAGCTCGGGCCGCCATGCGGGTTCGCCCGCCTCCTCCACCAGCACCACGTCGCTGAAGTCCGGCGTGGCGGAGATCTCCAGCCGGTAGCCCAGGGCGTTGGGCACCGGGGTCCAGCTGAAGTCCGGGCGCAGCAGCGGGGCGCCCTTGTCCGGAGCCAGGGGCGTCCCGGGGCTCAGCATGTCCACGGGCAGGCTGGGGGCCTCGCCGGATCGCACGCGCGAGCCCTGGCCCGCCTGCAGGCGCTGCTCCTGGCCCGCTCCCATGACCGAGACGGGGGCGTCCAGCGCCTCGGTGCGCATGGCGCCCTCCTGCTCCAGGGTGACGCGGAAGCCGCCGCCCTCGCCCGTGGTGATCCCGCTGCTGGTCTCGACGGTGACCGCGCCTGGGATGTCGTCCTGCGGGCGCACGGAGATGGAGCCCTGGCTGACCGAGACCAGAGAAGAGCGCTGTCCGGGCCTGGCCACGGCCGAGATCATGGTCAGGCAGGTGCCCGACAGCAGGGAGACATCGTCGTGGTCCAGCCCCTCCATGGAGCGGGCCAGGCGCACGGTGGCGAAGCCCCCCTCGTCCGTGCAGACCGTGCTGCCCTGGGGCAGGGCCATGCCCTGGCTGACGGGGACGGGCTGGCGCCCGGGCAGGGTGGCGCTCACCCCGCCACGGAAGCTCAGTACGGCTCCCTCCTGCTCTTGTAGCTCGTCGTGGTCTGGCAGGAGCAGCAGCGTGCCGACCCGTGGCTGCTCGTCGGCGGCCAGCTGGTTGAGCTGGCGCAGGCGCTCGGCCAAGGCGGGATCGCCCAGCTCGGCGGCGATGGCTTCGACGCTGTCGCCTTCGTGCACCGGTCGCCGCTCGCCCGCCTGGGCGAGAGCCAGTCCCAACAGGAAGAGCCAGGCCATCAAGGGGCGCCTCCGGCGGCGCGAATGGTGCAGATGCGCTGCGCGGCCTGGGTCTTGCCCTCTTCCGGCGGGGCTGGCGGCAGGGCGCTGAGAGCCTCGTTGGGCACGCCCGCGGCGGCCAGCGCACCCAGGACCGCCAAGGCGCGCGCATTGGCGAGGACCTCGTTGCGCTGGGCGTCCCCTTCCGGAGAGAAGCTGCCCTGCAGCTGGTAGCGGTGCCCTCCGCGCAGCTGGGCCAGCGCGCCGATCTCCCGCAGCGCCTGGGGAGAGAGCGCGCTGGAGCCGGCTGCGAAGCGCACCTCGATGCCGCGGGGCTCGCTGGTCCGCAGCCAGACCGCGTAGCCCTGGGCCACGGCCGCCTCCAGCGCCTCCTGGCGACCGCCTCCCACCACGGTCAGCTCCAGCGGGCCCTCGGGTACGTTGACCAGGGCGATGCCGTCGGCGCCGACGGGGATGCGCTGGTCGCCCAGGCGCAGCAGGTCGCCGGGGCTGGCCAGCACCACCAGCGAGCCCTGGGCCGGTGCGGGCTTCAGCGCCACCTCCAGCGGCTGCGCCTTGCCCACGAAGGCGGGCAGGTAGCCGGGCGCCGTGACCATCACGGGTTGCCCCTCGTCCAGCTCACCGACCAGGGCGGCGGCTTGGCTGGCCGGCGCCCACTCGCAGTGGGGGTGAGGCACCCAGATGCGCGCTTCTTCGGGCTGGATGGCGACTTCTGCGGTGACGGGGGAGGGGGCCGTCTCTCTCGGCGTCTCCTGCTCGACTTGTTCCTGTTCTTGTTCTTGTTCTTGTTCTTGTTCTTCCTCTTCCTTCGCCTGTTCCGCTTTCTTCGCGTCGGCCAGGGGCGCATCGCGCAGGCCGTCGCCGTCGTCGTCCTCGTCGGGGCAGCCGTCGTGGTCCTGGAAGCCGTCCGCGTCCTCGGCCTCGCGGGGACAGCGATCCTTCAGGCCCACCAGGCCGTCCAGGTCCCGGTCGGGGCGGACGCCCAGGGCGCAGCGCAGGCCCACGGTCAGCTCCAGGTCGGAGTAGCGATCGGGGATGTCCGCGCTATGGGGTTCGTCGCCGATGTTCGCCAGCCAACGCAGGTCGCCGCGCAAGGAGAGCACGGGGCCCAGCGTGATCAGCAGGCCTGGCCCGGCGTTGAGCAGGGCGTCGGCGTCGGGGTTGACGTAGTTGCCCCAGCCCTCCTCACCCGGCTGGTCCGAGACCACCGCATCCGGGCGCGCCACCTTCTTGATGAACGCGCCGCCGCCCGCCGCCAGGAAGGGCGAGACGCGGCTGTCGGGTCGGAAGGTCCAGGTCAGGTCCAGGCGCGGGGTGAAGCCGCGGTACATGCGACCGAAGACGCGCGTCAGGCCCTGGCCGTAGCCCAGCTCGGCTTCCAAGCCGAGTCGCTTGGTCGGGGAGAAGCCCAGCCGGGGGCCCATGGTCCAGGTGGAGTGGATGCTCTCGTTGGGACCTGCCCAGAACCAGCCGCCGTGCAGGTCGGCGGTCCAGCCGGGGACGCTCTCGGCCTGGAGCGCTGATGTGAGCAGCAGGGTGGTGAGGATGGACACGCGGGACCTCGCCTGGGCATCGAGGGCGCAGCAGCTGGGCGGGCTGCCTCCGTCGACACCCCCATTATCTGCCACGACAGTCTTTGCAGCGCTATTACGCTGCTCTTGCACCCCCCTGGGCGCGTTGGCGGAGCTCCTATGGCCCCGCGCCGCCCAGGTGTCCATTCGGGCTGCGCGGGGCCGGGAGGAGGTGCCCAAACCTCCTCCGCCAAGGAGGAGTCAGCGTCGCCTGGTCGAGGGTGGACCGGTGTGCGCGGCGACGCTGCACGGAAGATGACCGCTTGCGCTGGGGGGCGCTATTGCAAGGGGCTTTCACCGCTTGCTCATGAAGCTGAAAGCCGTGGAGCGATCCCCGCTGAAGGTGCTGAAGCGGCCCTCAAGCCGCTCTTTATCCTCGGAGAGCTGGGCCTCGTAGCTGCCGGCGTCGTAGCGCTCGCGGTCCGCATCCTCCAGGACGAGACGGCCGGTGGCAGGGTCGAAGCTGCCCGTCAGCTCGCTCTGGCTGCTGTTGCCCCTGAAGCGTACCGCCAGGCTGCCCTGCAGATTCTCCGGATCGCCCTGCAGCGTCAGCGTGGCGACGCGGCCGCCGAAGGAGCCTCTCCAGCTGCCCAGAGGTGGGGGGCCGGGGTCTGTGGCGGGCGCTTCCGCGCGGGGCTCGGTCGGGACGGGTGCAGGTGGGGCTGGGGTGGTCCGGACGGGCTCGGTCTCTTTGGGCGCGGGGATCTCGGCCTCGGCGACCGGAGGCTCTTCGTCCGCCGAGGCTTCTGGCTCGGGCTCGGGTAGCGCTTTCTCCGGGGCCTGCGCCGCCGCCTCGACCGCGGGTTCTGCCGCCGGTCGCTGCGCTGGAGCCTCAGCTGGCAAGCGCTGCCAGAGCGCGAAGCCGCCGGCGCCGACGGCCAGCAGCGCCGCCAACCCCAGGACCCAGGGCCACCTGAGGCTCGGCCGCTCTTTTGCGGGTGGCTGCGCCTCCTGCTCCACTGGGTAGAAGGTCGGGGCGGCGGCAGTGTCGGACGGACTGGGGCCGGTATCCGGCGGAACCGCCGTCGGTCCCCGCTGCTCCGGCGTGGCTGCGACCGCCTCCTCGCGGGTGGCCTCCAGCATGAAGGTGATGGCCTCGCGCGTGGCTGTGTCCAGCTGGGAGGGGCGCGGCGGCTGGCCGATGTCGGTGGCCTGGGGCACGGCCAGCGGATCCACCGGATCGGCGCTCCAGGCCCAGCCTCCCAGCTCCTCGAGGGCCGCCAGCAGCTCCGTGGCCATGGTGCGGGCGTCCGGGTAGCGCTGCTCGGGCTCGAAGCGGGTGGCGCGCAGCAGGATGGGCCGCAGGGGCTCGGGCACGGTGCGCCAGCGCGGCGAGTCCTTTTCGGCGGTGAACAGGTCTATGGGATTGGCGTCGGTGATCAGGTTGTAGAGCGTGCAGCCCAGGGCGTAGATGTCGGCGGCGGGGCCCACGTTGCGGGCGTCCTGGCGCTGCTCGGGCGCCATATAGCTGAGGGATCCCATGGCCGCGCCGGTCTTGGTGGTGCGCAGCCCGGCGTCGCCGGAGAGCATGGCGATGCCGAAGTCGGCCAGGCGCGTCACGCCTGGACGCTCCAGCAGGATGTTCTGGGGCTTGATGTCGCGGTGGATGATGCCGGCGGCGTGGGCCACGGCCAGGGCGGAGAGCACCTGGATGGCGTAGGAGACCGCCTCGCTGGCCGGCAAGGGATCGCCTCTGCTCGCCATGTCGGCCAGGCTGCCGTTCTCGGCCAGCTCCATCACGAAGAAATCCAGCCCGCCGTCCTGGCCGATGTCGTGCACCGTCAGCACGTTGGGATGCGCCAGGCGGGCCATGGCGCGCGCCTCGGCCTGCAGGCGGCGGCGGTGGGCCTGGTCGGCCCGCATGGTGGGATTGAGCACCTTGATGGCGCGCCAGACCTGCAGCGAAGTGTCGAAGCCGCGGTAGACCGTGGCGAAGCCCCCCGAGCCGATCACCTCCTCTAGGCGGTAGCGGCCCTGGCCCAGCAGCTGCTTGGAACCCTGGTCGGTGCTCATGGTTGCGGTCTCGCTGAGTTGGCGCGCATGGCTCGTTCCATACCACGCCATGCGCTACCATGAAGGCATCCCGGAATGCGCGAGCGCCCCATGAAGCCACCTTTCGGAATCCTCACCCTGCTGGTCCCGCTCTGGGCTTGCAAGGGAGATGATGACACGGCGCCACTGGTCTGCGGCGATCCGGCGGAGCTGGTCAGTGACGAAGACTACTTCCGCATCTACTTCCCGGGCGAGGAGCGCCCCGGCGAGGATCGGCCCGTGCTGCCGTCGGACTTCTACATGGTCCAGGGCGATCACGGCCTGCAGGTACAGCTGCCCGAGACCACCCTGCCCTCGGGCATCGGCGTGGCGCAGGGCTTCCCTACCTTCCTGCCCATCCTGCTGCCCTTCAGCCAGCCGCTGGATGGGGACAGCCTGCAGTCCTCTTCTTTCCTGCTCTTCCAGTTCGGCGAGGTGGAGGACGACCAGGTCTCGCCCGTGCAGCCGCGCTTCTTCGAGCTGCGCCTGCAGCACAACGAGGATGAGCAGCTGGTCTACCTGCTGCCCGAGGGCGCCCTGCCCGAGGCGGCGGCCCTGGCCGTGGCCGTGACCCGCGAGCCGCGCTCCGCCAGCGGCGAAGCCCTGCAGGCCTCGGCCCATATGCGCTGTCTGCTGGATGGCTGGGACGATCCCGACTACGCGTTGTTGGGCGAGAGCGCCGCCCTGGCGCTGCAGGCCCTGCAGGGAGAGGGCTACCAGCTGGAGGATCTGGCCTTCCTCAACGCCTTCCGAACGGCCGCGCCCCACGCGCGCATCCGCAATGCGGCCGAGGTGCTGGAGGCCCAGGCGCTGCAGGGCGGATTCGTCGAGGTGCTGCAGGCCACCGACGACAGCGGCGCCTTGACCGATGAGGTCAAGGCCTTGCTGCCCAGCGACATGTCCGGCGGTGGCAGCTACCCCTTGTTGCAGACCTGGGTGAAGGGGCAGGTGGAGATCCCCGACCTGCGCCACGCCCTGCGGGGCTACGGCGAGGACCAGGCGGGCGATCCGGAGACCGTGGATTTCACGCTCTGGCTGCCCGAGCTGCAGCCCGGCGCGGAGCATCCCGTGCTCGTCTTCCTGCACGGCATCAGCTGTTGCCGCGAGCTGGGCTACTCCCTGTCGGCGACCTTCCACGAGGCGGGTTTTCTCATCGCGGCCATGGACGCCCGTGAGCACTACGTGCGCCACTCCGCCGGCTCCGACGAGTGCTACGACTCCTCCTTCGCCATCGCCTACCTGGACTTCTCCGATCCCCAGGGCATCGCCGAGCGCTTTCCGCTGGACGGGCTGGACGTCTACGCCATGCAGCGCTTCCTGGATCAGGAGCTCGACGAACTCTTGTCGCAGCTGGCCGCGAAGCAGGGCTTCAGCGATCCGCCCAGGCACGGCAGCTTCCACTACCTGGGCCACAGTCTGGGGGGCATGATCGGCACCAACCTGGCCTCGGCCCTGCCCGACGAGAACCAGACCAGCCGCTTTGTGGGCAGCGCCACGGGCGGCGCCATGGTGATGTTCGTGATGCCCGGCCTGGACGAGGGCCTGCTGGGAGAGCCGGCCGGCGAGGACCAGCTGCAGCTCTTCTTGGAGGCCGAGACAGCCTGGGGCCTGGCCGATCCCACCTTCCACATGCCCCAGGTGCGCATCGACACCCTGATCCAGGAAGCCCACGAGGACGAGACCATCCCCAACGCCTGCACCGACATCGTAGCGTTCTCCGGGGGCCTGCCGGTGCTGGAGCCCCTCTCCTGGGAGATCGACTACCTGCGGAGCGCAGCCACCCCCACCCAGGGCAACCTGGAGGACGGGCGCACCGGGGGGCTCTTCCAGTTCCAGCCGGCCCACCACAACATGCTCTGGAGCGCCACGGACGGCGACAGCGAGCTCTCCTGGCGCGTGCAGGAGCAGGCGCTGCGCTTCTTTGAGGAAGGCGTGATCTACGACGCCTACGGGTTGGAGGACTGAAGAAGATGTTCCGCCGCAAGCCCAAGCAGCCAGCGCCGCCTGTCCCCGAGCCCCCTCCTCCGGATCCCATCCCCTACGAGACCCTGCGTGAGCAGGTCCAGCGCCGCCTGCTGCACGAGCAGAGCGGCCAGCGAGACCGCGAGACCCTGCGCCCCGAGCTGCGGCGCATCTACCGGCTGACCCTGGAGCTGCTGGGGGCTGGCGCGGCGGCCCTGGACGACGAAGAGGTCTACGACCGCCTGGAGGACGATCTGCTGGGGCTGGGGCCGCTGGAGCCCCTGCTGCGGGATCCCACGGTGACCGAGATCCTGGTCAACGGCCCCCGCCAGGTCTTCGTGGAGCGGGCTGGCGTGCTGGAAGAGACCGAGCTGCGCTTCGAGAGGGCCGCCGAGCTGATGCCCCTGATCGAGCGCATCGTGGGGCCGGCGGGCCGGCGCGTAGACGAGAGCAGCCCCATGGTGGACACGCGCCTGCCGGACGGCTCGCGGGTCAACGTCATCATCCCGCCCCTGTCGCTGCGCGGGCCCTGCATCAGCATCCGCAAGTTCTCGCGCTCGGTGCTGACGGACGAGGACCTGGTCCGGCTGGGCAGCTTGACGAGCGAGATGGCCGATTTTCTGCGCATCTGCGTGCAGGCCCGGCTCAACATCGTGGTCTCGGGCGGCACCTCCACCGGCAAGACCACCCTGCTGAACGTGCTCTCTTCGTACCTGCCGCAGCGCGAGCGCATCATCACCATCGAGGACGCGGCCGAGCTGCAGCTGCAGCAGAAACACGTGATTCCCCTGGAGGCGCGGCCGCCCAATATCGAGCGGCGCGGCGAGGTGAGCATCCGCCAGCTGGTGATCAACGCCCTGCGCATGCGCCCGGACCGTATCGTGGTGGGCGAGGTGCGCGGGGGCGAGGCGCTGGACATGCTGCAGGCCATGAATACGGGCCACGACGGCTCGCTGGCCACGGTGCACGCCAACAGCGCCCGCGGCGCCCTGCTGCGCTTGGAGACCATGGTGCTGATGGCGGGCGTGGAGCTGCCCCTGCTGGCGGTGCGTAGCCAGATAGCCACCGGCTTCGACCTGGTGCTGCACATGGCCCGCCTGCCCGACGGCAGCCGCAGGCTGATGCAGATCTCCGAGGTGATGCGGGTGGACGAGGGCGACGTGGTGCTGCGCGATCTGTTCCGCTTCGTGCAGGAGCCGCACAGCGATGGACACGTCGAGGGCAGCCTGCGGGCTACGGGCGCGCGACCGGATTTCGCGGAGAAGATCGAGGAGGTGGGGTTGAAGCTGCCGGAGGGGATCTTCAACACAGGCACACCTGTGTCACATCACTGATTTGCGGGAGTGGGATAGCGCATGCTTCCTCGGCTCTGGGGCGCCCGGGCCGTCAGCGTGAAGAGCAGGGGCAGTGGGTAGGCGCATAGCTCGGGTGGGATCTCCCAGTAGCCGTCCGGGCGGCGCTGCATGCCTTCGAAGGCGGGGTAGCAGCAGAAGGGATGCTCCTGCAGGCGCTCGATGCGCAGGCCAGCAGCGGCCAGGGCGCTGATCACCTCGCCCATGGTGTGCGTCCACTGGTAGGAGCGCTGGTGCTCGACGCTTCCGCTGCCCGCGTAGCTGCGCTCATCGTCGAAGGCCATGGCCTGGCGTGTGAAGTAGTCGTAGCCGGGGCGCAGGCCCTGGGAGAGATCCTCGTCGTCGAAGATCATGGCCGTGGGGTGTATCTCCACCATGCAGAACAGGCCTCCGGGGGCCAGGTGGCGCCGAACCGTCTGGGCCCATCCCCGCAGGTCGTGCAGCCAGGCCAGCACGCCGTAGGAGGTGAAGACGATGTCGAAGCGCTCCTGCAGCACGCTGGGCAGCTCGTAGAGGTCGGCGCAGACGAAGCGCGCATCCAGCTCTTGCTCTTCGGCCAGCCGAGCGGCCAGCGCCACGGCCCGCGGCGAGAAATCCGCCCCGGTGCAGCGGGCCCCCAGCCGGGCCCAGGACAGGGTGTCCAGGCCGAAGTGACACATGAGATGCAACAAGGTTCGGCCGCGCACATCGCCCAGGGCCTGCAGCTCCAGGGGCAGCAGGCTGGAGCCGCCGGCGCGGAAGCCGTCCAGGTCGTAGAAGCGCGAGCTGGCGTGGATCGCGACCAGCTCGTCCCAGCGGGCGCGGTTGGCGCGGTATTGTTCGGCGCGATCAGGAGAGGTGGGATTGGCCATCGGCGTGCACTCGAGGGGGAGGAGAGGAGCATAGCGGATGATGGGGCGCCTTTCTGGCGGACCGAGCGCCGCTTTGCGGTCATCCTCGTTATCTCAGGGCCCCTTCAAGCCCAACTGCCTGCGAGAGACCATGGATCAGCGCATCGTCATCAACAGCGGCGCAGCTTTGACGGGCTTCGCGCTCCTCGGCTGCGCCAGCGCTTGGGCTGCCGAGGGGGACCAGGTCCCCTTCCAGCTACGGATGCAGGGGGCCAATTGGTCGCTGTCCGAGTCGGGATTGCAGGTTCAACGGGATGAGCAGCCGCTGGCCTTGCGCCTGCGGCGTTGGGGCAGGGAGCAGGCCTTGCGGCCCGCCGAGACCGGGCAGCTGCGCAGCGGGGCGAGCGGGCGCCTGGAGCTGGAGCGCCCTGGCCTGCGCGAGTACTGGCAGGTTCGGTCCACGGGGATGGAGCAGGGCTTCGAGGTGCCAGCACCTCCCGCTGGGCAGGGCCCCCTGATCTTCGAGCTGCTGCTGCAGGGCTGGTCGGACTGGGAGATCCTGCCGGAACGGCGCGGCGCGCTGCTCTGGGACGGCGCTGGCGGCCTGTGGCGCTACGACGGGCTGGCGGCCTGGGATGCCCAGGGCCGCGTCCTGCCCGCCTGGATGGAGGCCACGGCGCAGGGCCTGCTGCTGGTGGCAGACGACAGCGACGCGCGCTACCCGCTGACCATCGATCCCGAGCTGAGCCCCGAAGCCCTCAAGCTGACCGCCTCCGACGGGGCGGCCTACGCCTTCTTCGGTTGCGCCGTGGCCGGGGCCGGGGACGTCAACGGCGACGGCTACGCCGATGTGCTGATCGGGGCCTCGGGCTTCAGCGACTACCGGGTCGACATGGGCGCCGCCTACCTGTATCGGGGCGGTCCCGAGGGCCTGGCGCTGTCCGGCGAGCGTCGCATCACAGCCTCGGATCGTGCCGGCCGCGACTACTTCGCCGGCTCGGTGGCCGGGGCGGGCGACCTGGACGGCGATGGCTACGACGACCTGTTGGTGGGCTCAAAGGGCGACGACGACATGGGCTCGCTGTCGGGCTCGGCCTACGTCTACTACGGCGTGGCCCACGGGATCGCGGGCCACAACGCGCTGAAGCTGCTGGCGTCGGACGGCGCCGAGGAGGACGAGTACGGTTTCTCCGTGGCGGGCCTGGGGGACGTGAACGGCGATGGCTACGACGACCTGGCCGTGGGCGCCGTGTCCCACGACCAGCCCGCCATCGACGCCGGCTCGGTCTACGTCTACCTGGGCAGCGACCAGGGCCCGGATGCGGCCAGCGAGCTGCGGCTCTACCCCTCCGATGGCGACGAGGGTGACAGCTTCGGGCACTCGGTCTCCGCAGCGGGGGATGTGGACGGCGACGGCTACGACGATGTGATCGTCGGGGGCAAGGGCGACGACGACCTGGGGGAGAGCTCGGGTTCGGCCTACGTCTACAGCGGCGGCCCCGAGGGAGTCGAGCTGGCCAGCGAGAGCAAGCTGCTAGCCTCCGACGGCGACGAGTTCGACCTCTTCGGTCGCCCCTCTTCCGGCGCAGGAGATGTGAACGGCGATGGCTACAGCGACGTGATCCTGGGCGCCAAGGACGACGAGGATCTGGGCGCGGGTTCGGGCTCGGCCTACCTCTTCCTGGGCAGCGCCGGCGGCGTGGATGCGGCCAGCGAGCTCAAGCTCTGGGCCTCCGACGGCCGCGAGGGCGACAACTTCGGCGTGGCCGTCGCCGCTGCGGGGGATGTGGACGCCGACGGCTACGACGACGTGCTGGTGGGCGCATCCTGGGCGGACGACGCGGGCGAGGACGCGGGCGCGGCCTACGTCTACTTCGGCTGCCCCAACGGCTTGTCCATCCAGCGCGAGACCAAGCTCTGGGTCTCGGACGGCGCGGCCGGGGCCTACCTGGGCGGTCTGGTGGCCGGCATCGGGGATGTGAACGGCGATGGCTACGACGATCTGCTGCTGGGCGCCTTCGGGGACGGTGAGCAGGGCGAGTCGGCGGGCGCGGCCTACGTCTTCCACGGCACCTGCGAGGACGGGGACGAGGACGGCGTCTGCGACCTGGAGGACTGCGATCTGGAGGATCCCGAGGTGGGCGATCCGACCACCAGCTACCTGGACGGTGACGGTGACGGCTACGGCGATCTCGACCAGGCCCGCGAGGACTGCGATGGCGCGCCTTCGGGCTACAGCGAGCAGGGCGGCGACTGCGACGACGGCGACGAGCAGGTCAACCCGGGCGCGGACGAGCGCTGCGACGGCCTGGACAACGACTGCGACGAGGACGTGGACGAAGACGACGCCGTGGACGCCCCCACCTGGTATCGCGACGGCGACGGCGACGGCTACGGCACGGCCCTGGACACGACCACCGCCTGCGAGCAGCCCTCGGAGTTCGCGGACAACCCCGACGACTGCCTGGACCGCGACGACCAGGTCTACCCGGGGGCGCCAGGCTGGAGCGAGGACTGCCAGCCCCTGGAGGAGGAGCCGGACTGCGGCTGCGCGGCGGGTGGTCGGGGCTTGGGGGGCTGGGGCTTGCTGCTGCTGGCGTGGGTCGGTGTGGTCAGGCGTCGGTCCAAGCCGGAGTTTCCCATGATCTCGGCGTAGCACCTGCCGATGGGGCGCAGGCTGCTGGCCTTGCTGGCGGTGTCTTTCATGAAACAGCTCCACCCGGTTCGACCATCCTGGCCTTCCGAGGCGAGAACAGCCGGGGGCCGGCGGCGACGGCGCTGTCGTAGCGACGCTTTGGCCCAGGCATGCGATCGAGGGGGCAGGTAATCCCGGCGTTCGGGTGAGGATGACATCCCAGGCCGACGCCGAGCCGAGTCAGCGCCGGAGCGCAAGCAGGCCCCAGCTTCCCTGGCCGTCCGCGGCTGGCCGGACCGGGGAGACCGTTTCCCGCTCCGTAGAGTCGCCCGGGGCGCCATGGGTGGCGGCCTCGTACAAACCGAGGCGCACGGCCAGCATGCCGTGGTTCCACTCGAAGTCGGCCGTCAGGCCAGCGGCAGCGGCAGCGGCAGCGGCAAGATCGGGGTCACGCGGCCAACTTGCCGCGGCTGAGATGATACAAGCCGCGGTCCACGCTGTTGCCGAAGAGATTGCCGATACGTATCAGGCGCAGGGACATCTCGATGGCCGTGGACTCTTGCTGCCCGTAGGCCTGGCGCAGGGCTTCCCAGGACTCGGGGTCGTGCCGCGCGTTGGCCTCGGCCCATTGCTGGGCGTAGAGCAGGGCTGCTTGTTCCCTCTCGGGGGCCTTGGGTAGGCTGCCGGCCAGCAGCTGCTGCACCTCTTCGCGCGGCACGCCTTCGAGCAGGGCCGCGCGGCTGTGGATCCAGCTGCAGTAGCGGCAGGCGTTGACCTGGGTGACCGCCAGCATCAGGCGCTCGCGGAAGTCGCCGGGCAGCGCCTTGCCAAAGCTCACGGACAGGGCCAGGCCGCTGCGGCGCAGCACCCAGAGCAGGTCGCTGAGCAGGGCGCCGGGCCCCGCGTAGCTGCGACGGGGAAAGGGAGGAAGGGGCATGCTCACTCCAGGGTAAGCACCACGCGCTCATCCGAAGGCTGCAGCTCGACGACCTGGGCTTTGCCGGTGGCGTCTTTCTCGACGCGCTCGACGCTGGCGCCGGTGGCCTGGAAATCCCTGCCGGCCTTCCTGCCGGGGTAGACGGCCAGCGCGATGGGCTGGCCGGGCTTGGCGCGGTACAGTCCGATGGCGAGCTTGTCGCCATCCCAGCTGACGGGCCCGGCCTGGGCGCCCTGGACCGCCACGAAGGCGGGCTCGTCGCCCAGGGGCGTTGCGTTCAGATACCAGGTCTGCTCGACCTGGGACTGCAGGGAGATGGAGGAGCCGCCCTTCTCGATCAGGCCCACGCCCTGCATGGACAGCCAGTCCCAGACCAGGGCCCCGTGCTGGCTGGCGCCATCGAAGGCCAGCTCCACGGTCTGGGCCTGGGAGGTGAAGAGGGCCTTGTGGCTGGCGCCGTAGACCTCGA
This sequence comes from uncultured Enterobacterales bacterium, assembly GCA_964454135.1. Classification (GTDB taxonomy): domain Bacteria; phylum Myxococcota_A; class UBA796; order UBA796; family JAFGLY01; genus CAYVQL01. Next base: position 43,165 of record CAYVQL010000026.1, read on the forward strand.
AGCTTCCGACCCGCGAGCTGGAAGCGACGGCCTGGGCGCCGAAGAAGCGCCACAGGTTCTGCTGGAACTGGGCCAGCTGCTCCATGGCCTGGGCGCCGCGGGAGCAGAGCTTGGGGAACCAGTAGACGGTCTTGCCCTTGACGCCCACGGTGGAGACCTGGGCCCGGTCCAGCGCCGCCAGGCTGACGTAGCCCGCGCCCTTGATCTGGGGGATGCGGTAGAGGTTGGCCTTGCCGTAGGCCACGCCGCTCAAGCCGTCGGCGGGCGCCTGGGCCGTGGAGAAACTCCACTGGTCGGCTCGGCGGTCGAAGGGGCTGCCCAGCTGCGCGCCCAGCAGTGCTTCCAGGGCGCTGTCGTCTTCGTCGCCGTAGGCGTCGAACACGCCCGTGCGGCCTCCTACGAACAGGCCGCCGCCCTCGTCCCGCCAGGCGGCCAGGGCTTGGGCGGCGCTTTGGGGCAGGCGCGGGATGTTGAGCACCAGCACGGCCTTGTAGCGCTGCAGCACCTGGGGGTCGGCGGCCAGGTCGTCGGTGGTCAGCGTGTCGAACTGCAGGCCGTTGCGCACCAGGCTCTGCACGAAGGCGGAGCGGTCGCTCAGCAGGCCGTGCTGGTAGGCCTTGCGACCCCCGACGCAGTACTGGAAGCCCTCGCTGAAGGGATCGGTCAGCAGCGCCACGTCCGGAGAGGGGGCCTCGAGGCCGGGGGGCGAGTAGATGGCGCTGCGCAGGCGGATGCGCGCGAACTCGCTGTCGGACCAGGCCGGGATCATCTCGTGGTCGCGGCCCGAGATCCAGCCGTCGCCATGGCCCATGGAGGCGTGCATGGCCGCGATGGCGTCCAGGCGCCAGATGTTCTCTTGATCGGCCTTGGCCACCACCTCGCTGGTCTCCTCGTTGGCCCAGCTGGCCAGCTTGCCGTGGTGCAGCGCGTGCACGTCGGCCAGCAGCAGGTCGACGCGCGACTTGTTGAAGGCCCCTTTCTTGTCGGTGTGGGCGATGCGCGGGTGGTGCAGGATGGCGCCCATGTGGGGCGAGGCGTACCAGGTGTCGCCGTCGTGCTGGCCCGTGCGCGGGTTGCTGCCGCCGGTCAGGGGCGAGAACGCCGGCGCGCCCAGCACCAGGTGCTCGGGGTCGCGGCTGCCGAAGAGCTCCAGGAAGTGCTGCGCGTCGGCGCTCTTCTCGTCGAGGCGGAAGCGCATCCAGTCGTGGAACTCGCGCCGGTCGTCTCCGGGGCCGTTCAGCAGCTCGATGACGCGTCTGGTGTCCTCTTCGTCCACGGTGTCCAGGGGGCGGGGCAGCTCGGCCCTGGAGATGCTGGCCTTGCGGTTGCACCATGCCTGCTGCAGGGCCTGGTCGCTGCCATAGCGCTCCTTCAGCCAGTCGCGGAAGCGCTGCTGGGCGTGGGGGGAGTAGTCGCACCAGGTCTTGGGCGGGTCGAAGATGTCCTTGGTGTAGTTGGGACCGTAGTTGTTCTCACCGGTGACGCCGATGCGCACATTCCAACCCAGCAGGGCGGGGTGCTGCTTGAAGTGATCGATGACGTGGGGCATCAAGCTGTCGGTCAAGGCCCAGTAGTCGGTGTCGTGGAACGAGACCAGGGTCCACTTCGCGCCCTCGCCGTCTTCCTGGATGGCGTCGTCGTGCTTCTTCTTCCACCAATCGGGCGGCATGGAGGCGTTGACGGTCAGCATCACGTAGACGCCCTGGGCCAGGGCCTGGTCCATGACCTCGTCGAGCTGGGCGAAGTCCCAGTTGTCGGGGTTCTTCGCTTGCGCGTCGCTGGGGAACTCGGGCCCGATCCAGGTCTCCTTCAGGCCGGCCTTGAGGCTTACGTAGGTGAGACCGTGGGCCGCGGCCTTTTCGACCTGGCTCTGCATGAACCCGGGCCAGGCGTCGGCCTGGGGCGAGATATAGCCCTCGACGTTGCGGGGGTTGTAGACGTACATGCCCAGCAGTGGCGCGCGGGCGCCGTTGATGCTCAGCCAGGGCGTGCCCTGGTCGTTCTCCAGGGCCACGCGATGGGGCTGGTCCACGTCCTGGCGGCAGTTGAGCAGGTTCTCGCCCAGGTCCATCACGCCGTTGCCGCAGCTGGCCCAGGGCCGGCCGGCGTGGCCCGACTCGGCCTCGGCGCTCACCAGGTCGGAGATGGCGCCCACCACGGGTAGCTCGGGATCTACGCGGCAGTGGCAGGCCGTGGCTGTGAGGAGCAGCGGGGGCAGGGCGAGCTTGAAGGCAGGGGGAAGCTGGGGCATCTGGGTCTCCGCGAGGGGGAGGAGAGCCAGGATAACTCACAACACCGCCACGACCCGCTCCGGGTAGCGCCAGAGTTCAAGCGCCCTCAATCCATTACTTGAGCCCCTCGTAGGAACCCCCTCGACCAGTGTCCGAAATCGTCGCAGGCCTTCATATGGCCACGCAGGAGGCCGCAGATCGGCCCGTGACGTGTCGGCGGTGCTTCCGGTGCACTCGCTCGTTGGCCACCGCCACCGCTCTCGGCGGCTCTCGGAGGCCGGAGAGCCCTGGCCCAGCTGGCGAAGTCGGTCCGGCCGGCCTACTCCACGGCCCCGGCCGGGGCGAGGGCGAGCCCGACGGCGGTGTTGAGCTGTCTCGTGTGGTGCTGGACCATTCGCTTGGTGTTCATGGCGGCGGCTTTCATGAGCGCGGCCACCCTGACACGAGGCCCTTCGCGGACCCGCAGCTTCTTCGCACCGTGACGCCCCTTGTACTCGCCAGCGGCGGACTCCACGCCGCTGCGTATCTTGTAGTCTTCCTTGAACCTGGATTCTCGCTGCTCCAGCTGCCGCGTCGCCGTTGCCGCCTTGACGTCCCTCCAACGCAGCAGCCGGTCGCCGGATTTCAGGAGGCGGGTCGGACACCGTTCAGCCAGCGGGCACCCCGCGCATTGAGCCTGTGAGAAGACGGCGCGGAAGGGAGTCGGCGCATCCCTGACCTCCTGCGCGACGGGCGCGTGGCCAGCAGGGCAGGACTCCACTTCGAAGAACTCGCTGTTGAAGTTGAACGATCCGAGACCGAACATCTCTTCCGGGTTGTCCCGCGACTCCTCGTCCCCCGAGTCCCGGGGCGCCTCGACTGGCTCCGCCCAGCGATCGACTGGTGGCGGCTTGTTCGGATCCTGAACAGGAGCCTGGAGATCCACGCCGTACCCGGCGCACTCCACGATGTTCTCGCCACTGCCGTAGGCGGTGTCGGTGAACAGCTTTTTGGGCTTGAGCCCTTTCTCCGCCAGTTGTTCGACCATCGGAACCGTGGCGTGTTGATCCGACTCGTTGGCGCCATTCACGTCGACGCCCGTGATGATCTGGTAGGGGTTGGACTCCTCGCAGGTCTCCGCGAGCTGCACCTCATAGCCCTTGCCCTTGTGGCCGTAGGTCGCGTCCGGATCGTGGGGGCTCTGCAGCGAATCACCCGATATCTCCTTGCCCTCCTTCAGCCTGACCTGGGCCCCCTCGCTCGCAGACGGCTCGCCGCTGCTCTCGGATACCGGGTGGTCCTGAACACCGACTTCGATCGAAGGTTTTCGGGGGGTGCGTTTTCCGCCGAGGACGAGAGGCGCACAGGAGAATTCGCGGTTATATAGGTTCTACCAAAACAAACCGCAAGACCGCGGAGACCCTGTGCCCGTTCAATGTATCGATATTTCAGCGCGTGTCCAGGCGGAACGGACCCGGACCCTGCGAGTTGTCCGCGACATGTTCGAGGGTTTGTTGTCCTGGCTTGCCGGCGAAGCCATCAGCAGTCCCCTGCACAAGGTGGACAAGGAGATGCTGGACCGGGTCATGGCACTCGGCGCGAGCCTGGTCTCGGTCTGGTTGGCCCATACGCTTCCTCTGGAGGTGCCCCGAACTCATCGGCGTGGCCGCAGTTGGTATCAGTACGCGGAACTCACGGAGGCACCTGTGCGGAGCCTCTTCGGAGTGCTACGTCATCTCCGGCCCACCTACCGACTGACCCACGGCAAGGGTGCGCCGCTCATCTCCCCCTACGATCGGCAACTCGGCCTCGCCGCGGGGCGCATGTCACTCGCCGTGCATCTGCGCGCCGCATTCTTGTGCGCCAGAATGTCGTTCGACGAGACGGTTGCCGTAATGCGACATTTCGGCGGATACACGCCATCGAAGAGGGCCGTGCTTGGCATCACCGACGAACTCGGCCCCCAGGCGTCCGCGTTCATGGACGATCTGCCCGCACCGGAGGACGACGGCGAGATCCTAGTCATCCAGGTCGATCGCAAGGGCGCGCCGATGATGAGCCCCGAGGAGCACGAGAAGCGCTGTAAGCCCCACAAGAAGAGAGTCAGGGGCCGCTCGCGGCGCGAGGCCCGGCGGATCCTGCGTAGGCGGACGACGAAGAAGAGAAAAAAGAAGGGAGACAAATCGAAGAATGCCCGCATGGCCTCGGTGGGCGTGGTCTACACTCTCCATCGCCTGCCCGACGGGACTTTGGAGGGGCCCATCCACAAGCGCGTCTTCGGATCCTTCCGAAGCGGGCGTCATCTCTTCGAACGCCTCCTCGCAGAGGCGAAGAAGCGTGGGTATGGCGAGAAGAAGACCTACTTCCTGGCTGATGGAGAACTCAGCCTGTGGACGATGCAGAAGGAGCACTTCCCCCTGGCCATCCCCTGTCTCGACTGGTACCACCTCTGCGAGTACCTCTGGGATGCCGGCACAGCCATGCACAAGGCGGGCTCGAAGGCGCTGGAGATGTGGGTGCGCGAGCAGAAGGATCTGCTGCGAGCGGGAGACGAAGAAGCGGTGCTACAGGCCATCGAGGCGCTCCATGCCCAAGTACCGAAGACGGGGCCGGGCACGAAGGGCCGCCGAGAAAAGGCCGCCAAGGCCATCCGGTACATCACGAATCACAGGGAACAAATCCGTTATGCGGAATTGCTCGCCGATGATGTCGAGATAGCGACGGGAGCCATCGAAGGTGCTGTGAAGCACGTCATGGGCAGCCGACTGGACGGCTCGGGAATGCGCTGGTGCAGGCAGCGCGCCGAAGCCATCCTCGCCCTGCGCTGTGTCCTCGTGAGCGGAGAGTGGTCCGCCTTCGAGAAGGCTGCCATGTCATGCCTGGAGGCGCGGACCTCCTGGGAGATCCCAAGCGTCACGCCGCAGAAGCGCATGGAGCCCTACAAGGCCAAGAAGAAAGCTGCCTGACCGACCGGAGGAAACAGGCACGAAGACTTCGGCATCGTCGATCTTGGATTCTCATCTCTCCCAGAAGTCTGCCACAGGTACGCCCACTGGTTGGCGGCCACCACACGCCCACCAATAGACGGGCGCGAGACCAGAAGGCCCACCCTGCCAACATAACGCTGATGTCCGCAGTGCTTCATATGGCATGTATCACGCCCCATATGGCGCGGTCCAGGATCTGCACCCGAACGGCCTGCCCTCCGCACAGGTGCCGGGCCTCGTGGAGAAAGGCATCATCCTTTTTTCCCCTTCGACCTCGATGCTGCAGCCGTAGAACGAAAGCTCTGCACCGCGGTTTCCGGAGAGCGTTTTGCCCGTTCACTGCTCCATGAGCTCGACGGACAGCTCGTACTGGGTGGGCCCGGTGTAGGCATGGACCATGATGGAGTGGACGCCATCAGCCAGGGGCTCCACGGTGCAGATCTCGTCCTGGGAGCCGTCCAGGTAGGGCCGGCAATCCCACTCCTCGAACGACACCCCGTCGAACTCTGCCAGGTACAGGTCGGTGTCGCCTTGGTGCGTGTGCAGGAGGACCTGGTACAGCAGGCCCTGGCTGACCTCGAAGTGATAGGTCCGGATCTCGTCGGGCTGGAGGCGGCCCACCAGCAGGCACGCGGGACAGGGGTTGAATCCCGGTGCCATCAGGACGGGGCTCGCCAGCATCAGGGCGAGCAAGGCAGAGACGTGGGGGGGTTCTGGTAGATGCACAGTCAATCTCCTTGGCCCCGGAGACGGCCAGCTCGATGGAGGAGGGTAGAAGCTCTCTCGTGGCTTCCACGAACATCATCTGATCCCGGTGGTGGCTTCGGGGGTCACGCTGGGGTCACGGCGGGCCCGCTCCCTGGAAGCCCTTGTTGGGCTGCGGGCGAGGCACAACCCCTGTATGCTGACGCCCGGCATCCGCTTCGCACACCGCAAGTCGATACGGTCCGAAGGAGTTACGAGAATTCGACGATTCTGCCAGGAGATCCCATGATAAGCCTCCCTGCAGTCCTTACTGCGGCAAGTCTTGCGGCCTGTTCCGATTATGGTGGCGTGAAGGCTGAGGACACCAGCGTAACGGAGTGCCAGGCTGCCGATGAGATTCCGTATGACGGGGAGGATCAAGACTGCGACGGGAGAGACTTGGTAGACGTAGATGGCGATGGCTACGACGCCACAGTGGTCAACGGCTCGGACTGCGACGACGAGGACGCCAACGTCTACCCGGGTGCCGAAGAGGTCTGCGACGAACGGGACAACGACTGCGACGGCCTTGTGGACGGTCAGGATCCGGACCTCACGGATGGCACGACCTGGTATCTGGACGCAGATGGAGATGGCTACGGCGACGCATCCATCAGCGAATATCGCTGCTCCCAGCCAAATAGCTACGTAGCCGATGCCACGGACTGCGACGATGGCGATGACAGCGTAAACCCTGGTGAAGCGGAGTCCTCTGATGGGGTGGACAACGACTGCGATGGGAGCGTTGACGAGGCATCGGTCGCTCTGGTCTTCTCGTACAAGTGCAGCGCGGAGGAACCCCTGAACACGCAGTACGAGGCTGATGCAATCGAGACCTACTTGGATGACCTTGGGCTCGAGCTCATGGTGTTCGAAGAAGACAGCGGTGGGATCGATAGTTCGGTTGACCTCACGGTCTACGATCTGGCGATGTTCTCGGGATGCGGATGGGCATGGGGATCGTACAACCAGGCTTCCGTCGATCTCATGCTGGCAGCGCAGGCAGTGGGTATCCCTACGTTCGTCTTCGGCGACGACAACTCAAGGTACAGTTCCGTCACGGGTGCCGAGTCATTGGTACTCACCGACCTCGGCGTCAGTAATGGCACGACTTCGGCCAGCACGGGTATCTCGATGGACACCGCGAGTACGCACGAAGCATATGACGGGCCCTACGGAGTTCCCCCGGACTTCACCTACTATTGGGATCCTGACAACGCGCCGGCCTTGGGCGCTGGGGAGACGATCCTGGCAACGAACGACGACTATGGTACCCCGGCCTGGATAGTATTCGAGGACTCCGACGGGATCAGGTCAGCGTCGCTCTTCGCGAGCATCTACATGGATGCACGCGGAGCCGTCGGTGATAGCGTCGCCGAGAGTTCTCTGGAGGTGATCTTCAAGAACACCGTGTCATGGTTAACAGATCGATAGTGCCCGGATCACGTGAGTATTCCAGCCGGAAAGAACCTCTCATCGCGGCAGCGGAAGGGAAGGATTCGCAGTCGAACCAAGTGTCTTCGACCTGCCACAGCGTCCTGAGGCGGCTGCCAGGATGGGGCTATGCCGCGGGCGCGCGTTGCGCGACCGTCGGTCATGAGGCCCCTGTTGGGCCCGCGATAAGAGATGATCAGCCCCTCACCAACGAGTGATAGGGCAAGCGCCGCAGGGAAGTCTACGGCGGCAGCTACGATCAGGGCCGCTGCTGGTGGCCGCTGTTCTGACCCTCACGCCTGCGCAGGCCGCCCAGCGCCAGCAGGAACCAGCCCGCCATGCCCGTTCCCCCACTGCAGCCGCAGCCGGTGTGCGGGTCGGGGTCTCCGCTGGTGACGGCGTCCGCCGGAGCGTCGCTGTCTTCGGCGATCCCGCTGTCCCCCTCGGTGTCGGCGGTGTCGGCGGTGTCGGCGGTGTCGTCCATGCCGCCGTCGTGCTGAGTCCAGCTCAGGTGCACATCGTCCACTTCGGCGCTCCCTTGCACCTCGATGAACAGCCGCGCGACCTCCTCGGCTGGCGCCTCCAGGCTCGCGGTCATGCCTTGGTCGTCGGTCCAGGCCATGCGGACGGTGGCGCCGTCCCAGGCGAGCCCCAGCTCGAGCCATCCACCGGGCACTGGCTCGCTGCTGGCGTGGAAGATGCGCTCGTGGAAGCTGTCCTCGGCGTCGGAGCCATAGGCGTTGAACCACATGTGCTGGGTGGGCCCCTCCGACAGCAATGATGGGGCCTGGATGTAGCCAGCGCCGTAGCTGTCCGGCAGCGCGGTCTTGGCCAGGCCCGCGGCGCTGGGGATCCAGGTCGAGGGGGCTGCGGGGTCGGCCCAGGCGTGGCAGAAGGCGTCGGCACAGTTGAACCACTGCTCCAGGCCGTAGGGGGTGCGCAACACGCCGCCGCCCTGCAGGAAGTCTTTGTCTTCTGAGATGACGCCCTGCTTGGTCCAGCCGACACCGTCGGGGCTGGTGGCCCAGGCCGTGGGGCCGTAGTGTCCGATGGGATCGGTGCCGTTGTACAGCAGGTGCCAGGTGCCGTCGTCGCCGATCCACAGCTCGGGTTGGCGCAGGCTACCGCTATCGAAGTCCCCTTCTTCGCCCAGGTCCAGGGCTACGCCCTGTGGCGTCCAGGTCACGCCGTCCGGACTGGTGGCACGGCAGATTCGGTTGCCGACGCCGTTTTGGTAGCAACTGTACAACATGTGCCAGCCCGAGTCGGTGACCACCACCGCGGGCATGTGCACGTGGACGCCGTCTACGGACGTCAGGTCGAAGTCCACGCCAAGCACGGGGTTGCTTTCGTGCTCCTGCCAGCCCTCGAGATCCCAGGAGCGGGCCAGTCCGATCTGGCGGTAGCCGTAGCCAGGGGTCATCTCTCCGGTCCAGTACAGGAAGCGCTCACCGGTGGCGGCCTCCACCACGTCGCAATGCAGCGTGTTGCCGCCGTCCCAGTGCTGGCCGTCGGGCTGGATGGTGGGTTGGCTGTCGACCCGCCACTGTCGGTGGGAGGGCGGGAACGCCACGGGCTCGTCCCCCAGGCTGATGCCCCCTGAGACGGTGTAGTCGGCCACCCAGGCTTCTCCCAGCGCCACTGAGACCCGCTCACCCTGGACCAGGCGTAGGCGCAGGGTCCCCTCGAGGGACAGCAGGTTCTCGAGTTCCAGGGCCGCGGTGCCGTGCTCCACGACCATCACGCCCCCGTGCACCTCGGCCCCCGGCCATGCTTCGTCCGGGTCGTCGAAGCTGGCGTCGAGACCACCGGCGAAGAGGGGGGCTGCGAACAGGGTGATGAGGAACATCGGAGAAACATAACATCGGCAGCCAATGGGTGGATCGTCGCATGGACTCGCTTGCGCTCGTCGGCCCAACGAATACGGTTATGCCGCGGGCCCCGATCTCGTGACGAACGGGGGCCCGAAGAGTAGGCAACGACTCCGGCCAAGCCGTCGGCGGCTTGTCAGCCCGTCGGCATGAAGCGGCGTTAGGGGCCGTCCGTTGACTTCTCGACGCTACTCCATGAAGTCGACCACCAGATCGATGTACTCCGCCATCCGTCGAAAGTCGTTATCGCCGGTCACGAGGACACCTTTGCAGTGAATCGCCGTAGCCGCGATGAGCACGTCGGTCGGGCTCACGTTGAGGCCGGCGGACTTGCAGGTGTTGCAGAGCTCTGCCGCCAGGACGTGGTGTTCCTTCGTGGCCAGGACGACGCTGAACGGTTCGAGTACCCTCCGTAGTCGGTCGAACTCTTTCCTGGTCTTGATGCCCGACAGCAACTCTTGCAGGACGATGCCGGGAATGGAGATGGGTTCGTTGTCCAGGACCAGCCTGCGGACCAAGGCCGCCTCCGGAGACTCCTCTACGGCCTGCCGCCGGCGGCGCAGCGCCCTGGACCATACCGAGGTGTCGATGACGAACATCGTCCCCTCCCTCTCGCTACGCCGAGCGCGCGCTCTTGTAGTCGTAGTCCGAATCGAAGTCGAAGGAGCCCAGGGCCTTCAAGGCCTCGACTCGCTGCAACTGGGCGACGTAGGCCTCGAGGGCCTTGTTGACGGCCTCCCTCTTCGAACGATGTCTTCCAAGACGCACTGCGGCCTTGATCAGTCTGTCGTCGAGATTCAAGTTCGTAGCCATGAT